>CAMBCD010000101.1 GCA_945863085.1 Bordetella parapertussis | reverse complement strand
GTGATTTTATTCACGTGCAAGCCGCCCCGCCGCGCAGTACGATGGCGATGTTCCACTGAACCAAAAAAGGAGAACATCATGTCGGAATCCAGCAAAATCAATCCGCTCGTCGCCATTGCCGCGGTGTCGGTGACGGTATTCAGCCTCGTCGGCATCGGCATCATGACCGGTCTCGTACCCAGTTCACTGTCCAAGAGCAGTGATACGACCTTGCAGTCCGGCATCGCCGATACAAAATCCGCAAGCGCTGTCACGGAGCCCGTCGCCCCGGCATCCAAATCCGCGCCTGCATCATCGAAGCCGAAGGCACCGGCCAAACACACAGAATCAAAGGCGCCTGCCAAGGTCGCCAGCCAGTCGCCAGCGCCCGTTGAACAAGCAAAACCCGCTCCGATGTGCAACAACTGCGGCGTCGTGGTCAGCGTGAACACGATCAAGGAAAAAGGCGAAGGCAGCGGGCTCGGCGCAATCGCAGGCGGCGTACTGGGTGGCGTACTGGGTAACCAGGTCGGCGGTGGTAGCGGTAAAAAAATCGCCACTGTCGCCGGTGCGGCGGGTGGCGCTTATGCCGGCCACCAGGTCGAAAAAACCATGAAATCGACCACGCACTACGATGTCGTCGTCAACATGGATGACGGCAGCACCCGCACTTTCTCCTTCGATACACAACCCGCCTTCCAGGTCGGCGGAAAAGTGCGCGTCGTGAACGGTACGCTGACGTCAGGCTGATAGCCTGCGGCGTCAATAAAAGCGCTCCGCCGGGGCGCTTTTTTTATGGCAACTCGGCTGCCTCTGCCGGTAAAAGCAAATAACCTGTTGATTTTGTTTAATTAAATAAAAAACACCGCGCTGCATATTGCATATATACCCTATAGGGGTATATGCTGAGCGCATGAATACCATCACCCACCCTGAAAAAACGTCCGCGGTCATCGACCTGCCAGTCACCGGCATGACCTGTGCCGCCTGTGCCGCGCGCATAGAAAAAACCCTGAACCGCCTGCCCGATGTGAAGGCCGCGGTGAACTTCGCCACCGAAAAAGCCCATGTCGAATATGCCGCGGGAAGCATCACCCCCGCCGACCTGATCGCCGCCATCCGCAAGGCCGGTTATGACGCGCAAATCCCCGTGGCCGGCGACGATGCCGCGCGCAAGGCCGAACGTGTCACCGCCTATCAACGCGACCTGCGGCTGTTCACCATTTCGGCCGTGCTGACGCTGCCATTTTTCGCGCTGATGCTGTACATGCTCAGCGGCGCTCACCACGCTGCCTGGCTGCCGCCGATGGCGCAACTGCTGATTGCCACGCCCGTGCAGTTCTGGATCGGCCGCCGGTTTTATGTCGGCGCCTGGCACGCACTGCGCGGCGGCGGCGCCAACATGGACGTGCTGATCGCGCTGGGCACCAGCATGGCGTATTTCTACAGCGCCGCCGTGGTACTCGCCGGACTGGACGGACATCTCTATTTTGAAGCCGCGGTCAGCATCATCACGCTGGTCTTCCTCGGCAAACTGCTGGAGTCCCGCGCCCGCGCCCGCGCTTCGGCGGCGATCGAGGAACTGATCCGCCTGCAACCCAAGACAGCACGCATCGAACGCGACGGCGGCATCGTCGAAATCCCCGTCGCCGACATCCGCGTCGGTGATGTGTTCGTGGTGCGTCCCGGCGAAGCGGTGCCGGTCGACGGCAAGGTGATCGACGGATCATCCAGCATCGACGAGGCCATGCTCACCGGCGAAAGCCTGCCCGTCACAAAAACCACCGGCAGTCCGGTTTATGCCGCAACCATCAACGCCCAGGGCCTGCTCCGCTGCAGCGCCACCGGCGTCGGTGCCAATACCGCGCTGGCCGGGATCATCCGCCTGGTCGAAGAAGCCCAGGGCTCCAAGGCCCCGATCCAGCGCCTGGCTGATGTCATCTCCGGCGTGTTCGTGCCGGTGGTGGTGGTGATTGCATTGCTGACCTTCATCGGCTGGTGGTGGTTCAGCGGCGATTTCACCACGGCCAGGGTCAATGCCGTTGCCGTGCTGGTGATCGCCTGCCCCTGCGCACTCGGGCTCGCCACGCCGACCGCGATCATGGTCGGCAGCGGCGCCGGGGCGCGTGCGGGTGTGCTGATCAAGAATGCCGAAGCGCTGGAACACGCCGGCCATATCGACACCCTGGTCGTCGACAAGACCGGCACGCTGACCCAGGGCAAACCCGCAGTGACCGACATCGTCGCCGGCGAAGGCATCAACGAAAATGTGCTGTTGCGCGTCGCCGCCGCGCTGGAGGCCGGTTCAGAACATCCGCTGGCGCGTGCCATCCTCGGTCACGCCCGCGACCGCGGCATCATCGCACCGGCAGTGCAGGATTTTTCAGCCGTCACCGGCAAAGGCGTGCGCGCCCTGCTCGACGGCACCGCCGCACTGCTCGGTTCACCGCGGCTGCTGGCCGACGCCGGACTGGCCTTTGATGTGCAAACTGTTACGCGACTGCAGGACCAGGGCAAAACCGTGATCGGCGTCGCCCACGACAACCGTGTGCTCGGCCTGATCGCCATTGCCGATCCGCTGCGGCCGACCTCGGTAACTGCAGTCGCTGCGCTGCAGGCGCTGGGCATCACCGTCATCATGCTTACCGGCGACAACCGGCGCACGGCGGAGCGCATCGCCCGCGAGGCCGGGGTTTCTTCATTCGAGGCGGAACTGCTGCCACAGGACAAGGCGCAACGCATTGCCGCGCTGAAAGCGGAAGGCCGTGTGGTGGGCATGATCGGCGACGGCGTCAACGACGCGCCGGCACTGGCCGCCGCGCAGGTCAGTTTCGCCATCGGCGCCGGTTCCGATGTTGCAATCCACGCCGCAGACGTGACCCTGATGCGCAGCGACCTGCTGAGCGCGGTGGACGCCGTGGTGCTGTCGCGCGCGACTTTTCGCAAAATAAAGCAGAACCTGTTTTTTGCGTTCATTTACAACGCACTGGGCATCCCGCTGGCGGCAGCCGGCCTGCTCAACCCGGTGATCGCCGGCGCAGCGATGGCAATGAGTTCGGTATCGGTGGTCAGCAATTCGCTGCTGCTCAAGCGCTGGCGACCGCAAAGGCGGTAATTGGTGACTGGTAATTGGAACACCCCGGTCCACCCCACTTACTCATCACCAATCACCAGTTACCAGTTACCAACAAGGAGAACATCATGGAAACCACCAACATCCCCGTCAAAGGCATGACCTGCATGGGCTGCGTTTCGAGCGTAAAACGCGTGCTCGGCGGCATGGCCGGCATCACGCAAGCCGAAGTCTCGCTGGAAAAAGCGCAGGCCGCGGTGACCTACGATCCCGCCAAAACCAGCCTGCAGGCGATCAAGGCCGCAATCACGGATGCCGGTTATGACGTTGCCTGACAACAAACGTGCCGCAGCACACACCGACTGCCACGACCCGCAGGTGGTGCAACCTCATAAGCAAACACTGCTGAAACGGCTGAACCGCGTCGAAGGCCAGGTGCGCGGCGTTGCGCAAATGATCCAGGGCGACCGTTATTGCATCGAAGTGCTGACCCAGGTCGCGGCGATCCAGTCAGCGCTGGACGCGGTGGCGCTGCAGTTGCTGGAGGATCACACCCGGGGTTGTGTCGCCGATGCGGTCAGGGCCGACCGCGGCAGCAAGGGTAACGGAGGTAATGGAGACAAGGCCATCACGGAACTGATGGCCGTGGTCAAACGTTTCGCGCGCTAGCGCCTGTCAACAATCGCTTCCTGAATACACCCTACCAGTTCCAGGGTTGCCACCAGGGGCCGTCTTTTTTCGGGCCGCCCTTCAGGTAAACACTGTCCGGAAAATTTTTGATCATGACGCGCTCGGCGTCATTGCGCAGGGTTGTCATGCCCAGTGCATCATAAGCCTGGACCATGATCACCAGTCCTTCCTCATTGGCCGGCGCACCCGGATAGGTCTTCAGCGCGTACTGGGTCCGGTTCACAGCGGCAACATAGGCCTTGCGCTTGAGGTAATAACGCGCCACGTGGACTTCGTGTGATGCCAGCGCGTTGACCAGGTAATTCATGCGCTGGATCGCGTCAGGAGCATATTTGCTATCGGGAAACCGCGTGACCATGTCCTTGAACGCAACAAAAGCCTCCGCTGCAGCCTTCGGATCACGCTCGGACAGGTCCTGCCCGCTGAAAAATCCCATGATGCCCAGATCGTCGTTGAAATTGATCAGACCCTTCAGGAAATACATGTAATCGGCGCTGGGATGGTTCGGATTCTGTTTGACGAAACGGTCGATGGTCGCCAGTGCCGAAGCCGAATCCTCGTTTTTCCAGTGGGCGTAGGCAACTTCGATCTGCGCCTGCTGGGCAAACCGCCCGAAGGGATAACGCGATTCGATGCGTTCGTAATGTTTGATCGCGTTTTCCCAGTTGCGGTCCGCGAGCTCCTGGCGGGCCTCGGCATAAAGCTTCTGCACCGACCAGCCCCGGGTCTCGTCGACTTCCTTGCCGCTGAACATGCCGCAACCCGCCACCAGCAAGCCGACGGCGATTGCGGTGACTAACGTTAGAATGTTCCGCTTGATGTTGTACATCAACGGGCTGCGCATCAATGAATGCTGATTTTTCATCCGAAAATTATACCGAAAACGGGGACTCTCCGGCTCCGCATCATCTGGAGGTGCCGGCGAGCTGCGCCGGCCTGCGGCTGGACCAGGCGCTGGCGCAGCTGCTGCCGCAGTATTCCCGCGCCCGGCTGACCACCTGGGTTCGCGAGGATCGGGTCAGCGTTGACGGCAAATCGCTCGCCCCGCGCGACAAGCTCCACGGCGGCGAGCGGATTGTCGTGCAGCCGGTGCTGTCACCCGAAGAAACCTCGTTCCGGCCCGAAACCATCCCGCTGGACGTGCTGTACGAGGATGACACGCTGATGGTCATCAACAAACCACCGGGCCTGGTGGTGCATCCGGGCAGCGGCAACTGGCAGGGCACGCTGTTGAACGCCCTCCTTGCACACGCCCCGCAACTCGCCACCGTACCGCGTGCCGGCATCGTGCACCGCCTCGACAAGGACACCAGCGGGTTATTGGTCATCGCCAAAACACTGACCGCACAAACCGACCTGGTGCGCCAGCTGCAGGCGCGCACCGTGACCCGCGAGTACCGTGCCGTCGCCCACGGCAAGGTTGCCCGCGATGGCAGGATCGAAGGCGCCATCGGCCGCGACCCGCGCAGCCGCACCCGCATGGCCGTGGTGCATTCCGGGAAACCGGCGGTCACCCATTACAAGGTGCTGGAAAAACTGGCGCGCGCCAGCGTGCTGGCCTGCCGCCTGGAAACCGGGCGTACCCACCAGATCCGCGTGCATCTGCAGAAACTCGGCCATCCGATCTGGGGCGATCCGGTATATGGGCCGCGCAATCCGCCGGCCCACCCGCAACTGCCGCGCCAGGCGCTGCATGCCGAAAAACTGGCACTGACCCATCCGCAAAGCGGTGAGGCCATGCAATGGCAGGCGCCGCTGCCGGAAGACATGCAGCAACTGATCGCAGCACTGCGCGACGAATGAATACTCCGCCCCCGCAATGGATCATTCCCGACTGGCCGGCACCGGCACAGGTGCGCGCCATGGTCACCACGCGCGCCGGCGGCAACAGCACTGGCCCGTACTCCGGCATGAATCTCGGCCGGCGTACCGCAGATGATCCTGCTGCGGTCGAGGCCAACCACGCACTACTGAATCAGATGCTGCCTGCCGCACCGCGCTGGCTGGCGCAAGTGCACGGCAGTACCGTCGTTGATGCCGACATGATGACCGGTACCTCCAATGAAGTTCCGCAGGCCGATGCCAGCGTCGCGCGTCACCCCGGGACGGTGTGTGCAATTCTCATTGCCGACTGCCTGCCCGTGTTGTTCACCGACCGGGCCGGCAGCTGCATCGCCGTCGCCCATGCCGGCTGGCGCGGTCTCGCCGGCGGTGTGCTCGCCAACACCGTGGCACGCATGCCAGCCAAACCCGCCGACCTGATGGCCTGGATCGGCCCCGGCATCGGGCCGACGGCCTTCGAAGTCGGTGATGACGTGTTGCGGGCCTTCTGCGCCGATGCACCGGAGCGTAAATCCGCGTTCAAACCCTTGCCTGCCGCCGGCAAATGGCTGTGTGACCTGCCGGCACTGGCGCGTGATGCCTTGCGCCGCGCCGGCGTGACAGAGGTGTATGGCGGCGACCTGTGCACATACACCGATCCACAACGCTTTTATTCCCATCGCCGCAACCCGGTCACCGGGCGCATGGCGGCATTGCTGTGGATCAGCCAAGGCGCAACAGCCGATACCGTATAATCCGCGGTCTTTCGCACCCGGCCCTGCTGCATAACAAACCGTGAACACACTGTCGTGAATACCCTCAGCTGGATCATCGTGGCCACCCTTGCCGGCGGAATATTGTCCGCCGTCACTGCCGGCCTGTTTGCGATCAAGGCCAAGGCCTCGCAGGTGCCGATGCTGGTCAGTTACGCGGTCGGTGCGCTGCTCGGTGCCGCCTTCATCGAAGTGCTGCCGCATGCCTTCGAAAAAAGCGACAGCATCCAGGCCACGGCAGCCACAGTGTTGTTCGGCATCCTCGGTTTTTTCATCCTCGAAAAACTGGTGCTGTGGCGACATTGCCATGTAGAGGAATGCGAAGCCCACGACCCGCACCTCCCGCCACAGCAGAATCGCGGTCACAACGACCACGGCCGCAGCGGGCTGATGATCCTGGTCGGCGACACCTTCCATAATTTTGTCGACGGCGTACTGATCGCCGCCGCCTTCATGGCCGATACACAGATCGGCATCGTCACCGCCATTGCTATCATCGCCCACGAAGTACCGCAGGAAGTCGGCGATTTCCTGATTTTGCTGCACTCCGGTTACAGCAAACAGAAGGCGATGCTGCTGAACGTCATCGCCAGTGCGGCAATGGTGATCGGCGGCGTGCTCGCCTATTTCACGCTGCAGGTTGCCGAAGCCCTGGTTACGCCGCTGCTGGCGCTGGCCGCGGCGAGCATGCTCTATGTAGCTGTCGCCGACCTGATCCCCGGCCTGCACCGCCGCCCCGAACTGGCGGCCACTGCGCAGCAGGTGCTGCTGATCGGGCTGGGCATCGCCACCATCTGGCTGGTCGGCGAGTGGGCGCACGGCGGGCACTGACAGCGTCATAACAGCAGCTGCAAAACCGCGCTGGCGAACGCGGAACGGTATGTTATCGTTGCTTTCAGCATCCGCCACAAACGTGTCATTCCAGTACCGTAAGCTGTTGACTGCCCATGACTGAATCCACGTCCAAACCCGCGTCCGAAGCGCCGAACCCCGCCGCAGCATTTGCCGAACTGAACCGCATGCTGTTCGCCGGTGCCGCCGGCAAACTCGATGCCGGGAAAACCATGCCCGACATGGCGCAAATGATGCAGCTGCTTGCCGCGGGCATGGCGCAGGACAGCGAACGCTGGCTGGAACTGAACGACCGTTATTACCGCGAACACCTGACACTGTGGCAGGCTTGCGCCAATCCGTCGGCGGACAGCGCCGCTGCCGCACCACCGACCGATCGCCGTTTCCGCGCACCGGAATGGCGCGAACCCTATTACAACTATCTCGCCCGGTCTTATCTGTTGTCGGCGCGCTGGCTGGAGGAACTGACTGCCGCCGCCAAGCTTGAAGCCCACGCCAAACACAAGCTCGAGTTCTACACAAAGCAGATGATCGACGCACTGTCGCCGGCCAAGTACCCCGGGACCAACCCGGAGGCGATCAAACTCGCCGCCGAAACCGAGGGCGCCAGCCTCAGCCAGGGCCTGAAAAACCTCGCCGCCGATATCGACCGCGGCTTGGTGTCGATGACCGACGAAACCGCCTTCGAGGTCGGCCGCAACCTGGCAATCACACCGGGCGCGGTGGTTTACGAAAACGATTTCATGCAATTGCTGCAGTACGCCCCGCTGACCGCCGAAGTGCATGAGCGGCCGCTGGTGATGGTGCCGCCGTGCATCAACAAGTACTACATCCTCGACCTGCAACCCGACAATTCCTATGTCCGCCACGCAGTCGCTGCCGGCTACACCGTGTTCATGGTGTCCTGGCGCAACATGCCGGTGGAAATGGGCCATGCCAGCTGGGACGACTATCTCGAACACGGCGTGATGCGCGCCCTCACCGTGGCACAGGAGATCAGCGGCACACCACAGGTCAACGCGCTGGGGTTCTGCGTCGGCGGCACACTGCTCGCCTGTGCGCTGGCCGTGCTGCGCACGCGCGGCGAGGATCCGGTCGCCAGCGCCACCTTCCTCACCACCATGCTTGATTTCAGCGATACCGGTGAACTGAGCGTGTTCATCGATGAGCCGTACGTGGCGGCACGCGAAGCCGAATTCGCCCAGGGCGGCGTGTTGAAGGGGCGCGAACTTGCACTGACCTTCGCCAGCCTGCGCGCCAATGACCTGATCTGGCCGTACGTGGTCAACAATTA
>CAMBCD010000100.1 GCA_945863085.1 Bordetella parapertussis | reverse complement strand
CGGGCTTACCGATGCCGGAAAAGAAATTGTGCGCTTTGCGGAGGGCGCTCTCCGGGAAGTACAAAACATCCGAGGCCTTGGGGACGAAACGCGCGATATGGCAACCGGAAATCTCGTGATCGCCACGACCCATACCCATGCCCGCTATACCTTGCCCCAGGTTATCAAGAAATTTTCAAGCCAACTGCCGGAGGTGCGTCTTGAATTCTGGCAGGGTAGCCGGGATGAAATTTTCCAGTGGGTAGAGAATGGAGATGCTGACGTTGCCATTGGCACGGACAGTGATGTAAAGCTGGAAAGCGTCGTTTTTCTGCCTTACGGTGAATTTCACCGTGTGGTGGTTACACGACCTTCACACGTTTTACTTAAGGCAAAAAACCTGACGCTTGAACAAATTGCTAAGTATCCGTTAATCACATACGGATTCCGCGGCAATGAGCGCTGGAAATTCCGTCATGTGTTCGAATCCCATAATCTTGTGCCGAACATCGTTTTCAGTGCTGCCGATGCCGATGTGAGCAAAGCTTATGTGGAGCTCGGAATCGGCGTGGCAGTGCTACCACACATCACTTATGACAAGACTCGTGACCCTCAGCTACGCGCAAGGGATGTTAGCCACCTGTTCGGAAAAGAGATCATGCATGTAGGTGTAAAGCGAAATCGATTTATGCGCAGATATGTCTACGACTTTCTGAATATTCTTAGTCCGAAGTTGACGCATGCTTATGTCAAGAATGCGTTAAGAGAGAACCCGAACGGATAATTTTTTGGCGAACACAATTGCCCTGACGATGTTTAGAAATTTTATTTCGTCTTTTTCACATCGGGTGGGAGCCGGCAGGTAAAGCGAATGGCCGACCTGGCTGATCGGTACAATATCCTTATCAGGCCGATCATACGGAATGGGATAACGAACTGATAGCGTCGCCGGCGCCCCACCGCCGAGACCGACAATTTCATCAACACCGCGCGCCTGAAGGTGATGAAACCCACCGCCTGGCTGCTCAATTTCGCGCGGGGTTCACTGGTCAAGGATGACGATCTGATCGCCGCGGTGAAAGACAGGACCATTGCCGGCGCCGTGCTCGACGTGTTCCGCGAAGAGCCACTGCCGGCAAGCCATCCGTTCTGGACCACGGAAAACATTCTCGTGCTGCCGCACATTGGTGGCGGCCATGCCGGCCGTGGCGCTGTGGTTGCGGAGATCTTTGCCGAAAACGCGCGGCTTTATCTCGAGGGAGAGCCCTTCGCTACCGAGGTGGACCGGGCGCGGGGTTACTGATCCTTCCGGACTTGCCGGGCAGGGAGACAAGGGCGCAAATGTGTCCGGCAAGGTGCGGGGAAACTGCCGATGAACCCCGGCATCAAGTCCCGCATCAATGATCGCGCAGTATCCGTGAAAGACTACTTCATCGTGATCCCCGCTGACTTGATCACCCGCGCCCATTTGGATATCTCGTCACGCGTGTAGGTCACCAACTGCTGCGGGGTGCTCGCGACCGGGGTCATGTCGAATGACTCGTAGCGTTTGACGAAATCCGGGTTCTTCGACATTTTCACGATCTCGTCATTCAGCCGCTTGACCAGCGCGGGCGACATGCCGGCGGGTCCGAGAAAACCTGCGAAACCGCTGACGACAACGCCGGACACGCCGGATTCCACCATCGTCGGCATGTCGGGCAGTACTGCCGAGCGTTTGGCGCCGGTGACGGCGATGGGCCGCAGCCTTCCCGATTTGGCGTGGGGCAATGCAGTGGGCATGTAGGTCGAAATCATGGCGACCTCACCACTGATCACCGCCGGGATGGACAGGCTGCTGCCGCGGTAGGGCACGTGCACGATGTTGATGCCGGCCTCCAGCTTGAACAGTTCCCCGATCAGGTGTCCCGAGGTGCCGACGCCGGTGCTGCCGTAGTTAAGCTGTCCCGGTCGCGCCTTGGCGAGGTCGACCAGTTGCTGGACGGTCTTGATCGGCGACGCGGGGCTCACCATCATGACCAGCGGCGGGCCGTCGGCGATCAGGCTGATGGCCGAAAAATCCTTGATCGGATCGTAAGGCGGTTTCATCAGGCTCGGGTTGACCACGTGATTGAAGCTGCTGAGCAGCAGCGTGTAGCCGTCGGGCGCCGACTTGGCCACGATGTCGGTGCCGATGATGCCGCTGGCGCCGGGACGGTTGTCGCTGACCACGGGCTGGCCCATGCTTTCTGAGAGTTTCTGCGCCACGATGCGGCCGACGATGTCGGAGAATCCGCCCGCAACGAACGGAATCAGTATGCGCACCGGCTTGTTCGGATAGTCCTGGGCCTGCGCGGGTTGGACATGGGGCAGCAGAACGGCCATGACTGCAATGACGGCGACTTTCAGCGGTGTTTTCATGCGGATCTCCCGGTGGGTCAGATGAAGGTTCGGCGGTATTGCAGGTGTTCCTCAGGTTTTGCTGGCGACGGTCTGGCTGCACAGCGTGAGTGCCGTGTCGACGTAGACCTGGGCTGCAGTGAGCAGATTGTCCACGTGCGCGTGTTCGCCGACGGCATGCATCAGGGCTTTTGCGTCGGGATGGGTTCGCCCGCCGGGGCCGTAGGTGAGGCATGGCACGTCGTAGCGGTTCAGGTGCGTGGAGTCCGCGCCGGTTCGGCGGATGATGAACGGCGAATCCTTGCCCGTGATGCCCCGGTGCGCGGCGCAGACAACCTTGGTGATCAGTTCTTCCTCCCCGATCATCGTCGGCGGGTCGTTGACCAGCACTTCCAGCACGGGTACGGGTTTCCCCCGGGCTGCTGCGAATTCGCGCAACACGGCGCCCAGCGACCGCTTGACGCTTTCCGCGGTCTGGCCCGGAACGGTGCGTACATCCAGATAGAGGCTGCATTCAAACGGATTGCGTGCCAGCCGCCATGGCATGCCGCCGCGTATGGCCGCAACCGTCACGTTGGGGTGTTCGCCGAGATGTATATGTGCGGCTTCGTAACCCGTGATCCATGTTTCCAGACGGGCTTGGAGGGCGTGCATTTCGGCAATGGCATTGGTGACACTGGGATGGCGCGAGTTGGCGGCGTGGCTGACTGTTCCGCCGACGGTGATTTTTACCCACAACACGCCCATGTTGGCCGTGCATACCCGCAGGTTGGTGGGCTCGCAGAGGATTGAATAATCGGCGCTGATGCCGTGCAGTACCATGTGCCGCGTGCCTATGCCGTAACCCGATACCGAACTGCCGCGGTATTCGTCCACGGCGGCTTTTTCGGTTTCACCGACGACACCGCCGTAGAGCAGGTCGCCTTTCAGCTGGATGTTTTCCTTGCAGATCGCCTCGAGCGCGACCAGCGCGGAGGCGAGGCCGCTTTTCATGTTGTTGGCGCCGAGGCCCCAGATCCAGCCGTCGCGGCAGACGGCCTTGGCCTTGAAGCCTTCGCCCTTGAGATAGTCTTCGTCGCCGTCGTAGGACGTGTCCATGTGCCCGGTGAACAGGAGGTTCGGGCCTTCTCCCGAGCCCGGCAGCACGCCGACGGCATTGGGGCGATTTTCGCTGACCTCCTGCAGGTGGGCATTGAAGCCGGCCCTGGAGAGGCGGCCGACGATGTACTCGGCCAGCGCGCCCTCGCGCCCCGTCGGACTGGCAATGTCCACCATCGCGACCAGCGTGTCACGGACGGCTTCGGGTGTGATGTGTCGCGCAACGCGTGCGTAATCGGGGTGCGTCATGTACGGATCCTCTCTGTGGTGGTGGGTGTCATTTCGGCAAACCGTCGTCGGTATTCGGATGCGTTTTCACAGGAGGATTCAGTGCAGCTGCGTTTCAGATCCGATGCAAGAACCGTTCCACGATCACTCTCCTCCAATGCTGCAGACCGGCCGGGGCGCGATTTTGCAGTACTCACGGGAAATACACGCCGTGTGCGCGCTGCCGTCCCGGATTAGGGGGCGTAAACCCAGAGATCCAGCTGTACTGTGCAGCCTGGCACCAGCAGCGGCGCCGGCACGCCGATGGCCGAGATGGGCAGCGGCTGGCCCGGCAGGCGGCGTTGCCATGCCCGGCATGCCGCATGGAAATCGTGCAGATCCGTGTGGAACTGCTGAATGCGCACCACATTGGCGAGCGTGGTGCCCGCGGCGCGGCAGGTTTTTTCTGCGGCGTCGAGCAGGTATTCCATCTGCGCCTCGATGCTGCTGCTGAAATAGGGTTGCGCCGGATCGGTACGCGCGGACTCGACGAGGCCGTTTTCGTCGGCAGCGAGCATGCCGGAGAACAGCAGCAGGTCGCCGGCGCGCATCGCAACCGGATGTCCCTCGCAGGCCGGAACCACGCCCGGCGGATTGATCACCTGTTTCCGCGTGGCGCCGGCATCGGTCAACGCGACGAGGTTGATTTCGCAGCGTGCATCGGCGATTGCGAGCCCCGGATTGAGCGTGGGCACGAAGGTGGTGGCCGGAATGCTGTCGCCGAAATGCCGTGCCCACACCTGGTTGAATGCCGGCACGTCGTTGATGTCCGTGAGATAGGCCTGGGCTTTGAGGACGTTGCCGGGAGAGGAGCCGGCGCCCTGCAGCGCGGGGATGAGTTTTTTGCGGATGAGGTAATCCACTTCGAGCTGGATGCGGTTGCCTTTCCACAGGTGGCCCTGCGGCACCTGCGCCTCCGGCGCGATGCCACCAAGGTCTCCGGGCTTCCAGGCCGCGAGGAAGCCTGCGACAAAGACAAAATCCCCGGCGACGATGACGGGCACGAACGTCGAGGTTGCCGGCAGGTCCAGTCCTTCCGGATGAACGAGCTTTGGTTTGAGTTTGCCGCCCGGCGTGACCGCCAGCACTTCCATGGCCATGCCAGCACCGGGGTAGAGCAACTGGGGTTCGAGCACCGAGGTGCTGGGTGGTACGAACGGCGCGCCGGATTCCCGCCGCACCTGGTGCAGGAAAGGGACGGCACGCCAGTCGGGCAGGTATTGGTCGGTTCTGACGACGTGTGAGTAGTCGGCTCCCGCAGCCTGCAGCACTTCGAGCGTATTTTTATACAGACAGGCGGCTTCGCGCTGCCATCGGGGTTTGCCCGACAGGGGGCGCGGGCTCGTGACTTCGGGTGACAGTCCGTTCTTGAAGTCGGTCGCGAGGATGCCGTTGGCGAAAATCCAGTCACCGGCCTGCACGCCGCGGGCGTAGGGGATGCGGGCGCTGCCCAGCGTGACCGGCAACAACGGTTTTACCTTGCTCATCGCAGTCCTGTACCCTTTGTTGAAACAGCTGCCCGGCACTCGCCTTGAGGGACTGATGCGTATTGCGTATTTTCGTTATGCGGATAAAGCCGGTTGCTGCAACACCTGTCGTTGCAAGAGAATTCTCCGCGCGGTGTTTTGTGCGGCGAACTAAGACAAACGAGAGGGCGTCACTATTTTTGTCCAGCTTGGGTTCAGAATGCAACTCTCACGATGCAGATTGTGAACTTGCTTCCGTGTGACTGATGTTGCCCGAAACGCGGGACTCGCGGGGCAGGGGCCGCTGCCAGTGTTGCTGTTATGATCTTCACCATCTAGGCCCCGGGAAAATTTGTTCCGGGTATTCAACTTTGCCGAGTCAAGGTAACTGATGACGCATCACCGGAAATCCATGGATGCGGAGGGTGGGCGGGTGATCACCGATCCCGACGCCCCCGCATTTTCAATCACTTACCGGAATCCATCCGGATTATGGACGTCGCCAAGGCTTACCCAACTGGTCGAAGTGCAGGGTGCGCGCATGATCTACCTGTCGGGTCAGGCGCCGGCGGATGCAAATTACAAAGTGAAGAATGCAAATTTTCATGAACAGGCGCATGCGGTGTACGACAATATCGAGACCGCGCTGAAATCCGTCAACGCCGGATTGCAGAATATCGTCAAGACGACGACTTATCTGACGGATCCCGCCCATATCGAGGCGCTGCGCGAAGTCCGGCTGGAGCGTTACAGGGATCTGAAGGCCCCGCCCGCCAACACCCTGCTCATTGTCAGCCGGCTTGCTGAACCGGAATTCCTGGTGGAAATCGATGTTGTAGCGGCGATTCCCCAGACTTAATATTCAGTCGACGGCAATACCGGGCCGTTGCATGCCGTCAGCCAACGGATCTCACTGCGCCTTCAGATTCAGCGCCTTGACCATCTTGCTCCATTTGACGTTTTCTTCACGCAGCAGCGCGGCGTATTGATCGGGCGTGTTGCCGACAGTTTCCATGCCCAGCTTCGCAATCTGTTCCTTCACCGCCGGTTCACCCAGCGCCTGAACGATTTCCTTGTTCAGCCGGTTGACGATGTCGGCCGGCGTGCCGGCGGTGGTCAGAATGCCGAACCAGGTGATGACTTCGTAGTCCTTCAGGTCCAGCGCTTCGCGGATGGTCGGAAATTCCGGCGCGATGGCGGAACGTTTGGCGCCGGTGATCGCCACCCCGCGCAGTTTTCCGCTTTTGGTGTAGGGCAGCAGTCCGGCGATGCTCGCCGACATGATCGGCACCTGTCCGCCAATCAGTTCGCCGATTGCTGCGCCGTCACCCTTGTAGTGCACCGCGATCATGTTGAGGCCCAGCATGCTTTTCAGCAGTTCCATCGACATGTGCGGCGAGGAACCCTGGCCGCCGGTGGCAAAGTTGAGCTCGCCGGGGCGGTTGCGCGCCAGCGCCACCAGCTCCTTCATGGACTTGACGCCCAGCGAGGGATGCACGACGACCAGCAGGGGGTTTTGCGAGATCAGCACCACCGTCGCAAAATCCTTGATCGGGTCATAACCGACCTTGGAATACATATAGGGCGCGACCGCATGCGTGGTCTGGCTGGCCAGGTACAGTGAATAACCGTCGGGCGGCGCCTTGGCCACCAGCTCGGCACCGATGGTGCCGGTGGCGCCGGCGCGGTTCTCGACAATGAACTGCTTGCCCATCCGTGCCGTCAGTTGCTGTGCCATCAGGCGCGCAACGATGTCCGAAGGACCACCGGCGGCGAAACCGACCACCACGCGCACCGGTTTCGACGGATAGGTCTGCGCCTGGGCTGCGTGGAAAAACGGCGACAGCAACAACAGTGCAATCATGGATCGTTTGAAGTTGTTCATGATTCTCCTCCGGTATGAATGGCTTGTATTTTTGATTTCTGTTTTTGACTTCTGCTAACGCGCATCCGCCAGCACCAGTGCCGCGCCTTTTTCGGCGGTGGCAATGGTCGGGATGTTGGTGTTCGACGACGGAATGGTCGGGAAAATCGACGAATCGATGACCCGCAGCCGCTCGATGCCGTGTACTTTTAATTGGTCATCCACCACCGCTTCCGCGCCGCTGCCCATCTTGCAGCTGCCGACCATGTGCCAGCTGGTCTGGATGGTTTCCTTCATATAGTCGAGCATGCCGGCGTCGTCCTGGATGTCCGGGCCGGGGCGGGTCTCGCGTACCACCAGCGGTTTGAGCGCAGGCATCTGTGCGATGTGACGCGCGAATCGCATGCCGTCGAGGAACAGCTGCACGTCGGTTTCGTGGGACAGGTATTTTGGGTCCATGGTGGCCTGCGCCAGCGGATCACGGGAGCCGATGTGGATGTGGCCAATGGAATAGGGCTGCAATACTTTCAGGCCGAAGGTGAATCCCGGGTGGGGATCAAGCCCGTAACGTGCGGTGCGCGCATAACGGTCGCGGCCCGACAGCGGCAGCAGCAGCATGGCCATGTCGGCGCGATCCGATTGCGGATTGCAGCGCCAGGCCACCTGTGAAGTCGCGGAACAGATGGTGAGCAGGCCTTCGCTCTTGAAAAACCAGCGCAGGCCTTCCTTGATCTTCAGCAGCGGATTGCGCAGCACGTCGTTGATGGTGATCGGTTTTGCGCATTCAAAGGATATGCGCGCGCTGGGATGGTCGCGCAGGTTTTCGCCGACGCCGGGCAGGTGGTGGACGGTCGGGATGCCGAATTTGCCGAGAATGTCGCTGTTGCCGATGCCGGAGAGTTCGAGCAGTTGGGGTGAGACCAGCGGTCCCGCGGCGAGGATGACTTCGCGGCGGGCTTTGGCTTTCAGCGTCGCGTCGCCGCGGCGGAATTCGACGCCGGTGGCGCGGCGGCCTTCCATCAACACCCGGGTCGCCGGTGCGTTGGGCACGATGGTGAGGTTGGATCGGTTGCGCGCCGGTTTCAGGTATTCGGCATTGGCGCTGCTGCGCCAGCCATTGCGTGTCGAGTACTGCAGGTGGTACGCGCCTTCGTAACTGCCGTCGTTGTAGTCCGGCAGCTGTTTGTGGCCGGCTTCGCCGCAGGCCGCGACAAAGGCATCCGACAGCGGGTCGAAGCCGTTGAGGTTGGTGCAGTGGATCGGGCCGCCGCTGCCGCGCACGGCGCTGTCGCCCTCGGGATAGTCTTCAAGGCGCTTGAAGTACGGCAGCATGTCCGAGTAACCCCAGCCCTTGTTGCCCGCATCGCGCCAGTCGTCGTATTCCTTCGGGTCGCCGCGCACGAACAGGTTGCCGTTGATGGAGCCGGAGCCGCCCATGACGCG
>CAMBCD010000099.1 GCA_945863085.1 Bordetella parapertussis | reverse complement strand
TGAGCGTCAGCACCGCTGCGGCCCAGATCAGCCAGGTGCCCCAATACTGGGGGTCAAAGGCACCGATCATGTCGTGATACAGCAGCATGGGAATGGCAATCATCTGCGCGGCCGTCTTGATTTTGCCGACCATGGATACCGCGACGCTTTTGCCCTGCCCGATCGAGGCCATCCATTCCCGCAGCGCTGAAATAGTGATCTCGCGGCCGATGATCACCAGCGCAATGACCGCATCGATCCGCCCCAGCTGCACCAGGATGATCAGCGCTGCCGCGACCATCAGCTTGTCCGCCACCGGATCAAGGAAGGCACCGAAGGCCGAGGTCTGGTTCAGCCGCCGCGCCAGCCAGCCATCCAGCCAGTCGGTGATCGCCGCTGCGGTGAAAATGGCCATCGCAATCAGGTTCTGGGTGGCATGCGAAACCCAGTGCTGCTCGAAGTAGAAAATGCCGACAAACAGCGGGATCATCACGATCCGCAACCAGGTCAGCAGATTGGGCCAGTTGAATTTCATGTGCGTTCGGTGCGTCTGTTCAGACGATTCAGCTTAGTGCAATTCATCATAAATTCGTTCCGCAAGTGCCCGGCTGATGCCGTCCACCTGCGCCAGTTCCTCGACGCTGGCCGCAACCAGTCCGCGTAATCCGCCAAACCGGGTCAGCAGGCGCTGGCGGCGTTTGGCGCCGACGCCGGCAATACCCTCCAGTGGTGATGTATTGCGGGTGCGTGCCCGCCGCGCCCGGTGACCTTCGATCGCAAAACGGTGGGCTTCATCGCGGATCTGCTGGATCAGGTGCAGGCCGGGATCGTCGGCCCCGAGCCGGAATGCAGCTTCACGTCCGGGCATCAGCAACTGCTCCATGCCCGGTTTGCGCGCCTCGCCTTTCGCCACGCCGAGCAGCGGCACATCGCTCAGCCCCAGTTCCGTCAGCACTTCAATCGCCACGCCCAGTTGCCCCTGCCCGCCATCGATCATCACCAGATCAGGCATCTTACCCTCTGCTCCGCTGCAAGTGTTCCCTTGTCCGGTAACCATCCTGCGATAACGTCGGGTCAGCACCTCGCGCATCGCGCCGTAATCGTCGCCCGGCGCCACATCCTGCATGTTGAAGTGGCGGTATTCGCCGTTCTGCATGGCGCCGCGGTCGTAAACCACGCAGGAGGCAACCGTCGCCTCACCCTGGGTGTGACTGATGTCGAAACATTCGATGCGCTGCACGGTCTCCGGCAAGCCCAGGCCCTGCTGCAGGGCGACCAGCTTGGCCGCGTCGCCCATATGCTGCACCTTGCGTTGTGCCGCGCCAAGTTCAGCGTTTTTGACCGCCATCTGCAGCCAGGCGCGACGGCTGCCGATGGGATTGGCGCCGATCTGGACCCGCCGCCCGGCGCGCTCCGACAGGCTGTCCTGCAGCACCGCCACCGCAATCGCCTCACCGACAATCAATTGCGGTGGCACCGGGTGTGCCAGGTAGTGTTGGGAAATGAAGGCTTCGATGATCTGCGCGGGCTCCATGTCATCCGCATTCTGCGGAAAAAAATTCTTGTCGCCGAGATGGCGGCCGCCGCGGATCATCACCAGGTTGACGCAGCAGATGCCGGCGGCAATACCGCAGGCGATGACGTCGGCATCACGCCCCGATTCATCGCTGACATACTGTCGCTCGCGCACTTTGCGCAAGGCACCGATCTGGTCGCGGTACACCGCTGCTTCCTCGTAACGCAGGCCCTCGGCAGCGGCAATCATGCGCGCATCCAGCCGCTCGGACACCGCATCCTCCTGGCCGTTGAGGAACAGTTCGGCACTGTGCACGTCTTCCGTGTAATCGGCGTCGCTGATCAGGCCCACGCACGGTGCCGTGCAGCGGTGGATCTGGTGCAGCAGGCAGGGACGCGAGCGGTGCGTGAATACACTGTCTTCGCAGGTGCGCAGCCGGAACACCTTCTGCAGCAACTGCATGCTTTCCCGAACCGCACCGGAATCCGGAAATGGCCCGAAATAGCGGTGACGCTTGTCCGGGTTGCCGCGAAAAAAACCCAGTCGCGGAAAGCGGTGGCCGGTCAGCATCAGGTAGGGATAGGACTTGTCGTCACGAAACAGGATGTTGTAACGCGGCGCCAGCGATTTGATCAGGTTGTTTTCGAGCAGCAGCGCCTCCGCTTCAGAACGCGTGACCGTGGTTTCGATATTCACGATCTGCGCCACCATCAGCCGGATCCGCGGCGACAGCGTCTCGCTGCGCTGAAAGTAGGAACTGACACGTTTCCGGAGATCCAGCGCTTTGCCGACGTAGAGCACTTCTCCGCCCTTGTCGAGCATCCGGTAGACACCCGGCAGATGGGGCAATCCGGCCGCGACCTCGGCAGGCTCGCTCATGTTCGCTGGTCCAGATATTTCCTGATGTCCGCAAAAATCTCGCGGAACATTTCCGGGGTCAGCCGCCGCGTGTTGGTGTTGTAACGGCTGCAGTGATAACTGTCGAACAGCTGCGTGTGGCTGCCGATTGTGTGCCGGGCGCCATGCGCAAACGGAAAATCGGCAATGCGCTGATCCAGCGCGCGCAGCACCGCCTGGTGCGCAACCGTGCCCAGCGCCAGAATCGCCGCTGGCGCCAGTGCCTGCAGTTCAGTACGCAGGTAACCGTTGCATTCACGGATTTCCGCCGGCAAGGGTTTATTTTCCGGCGGCAGGCATTTCACCGCATTGGTGATGCGGCAGCCCTGCAGCACCAGCCCGTCATCGGGATCAACCGCGATCGCCCGGCTGCCGAAACCGTAACGGTGCAGGGTCTCGTAGAGCAGGATGCCGGCATGGTCGCCGGTAAACGGCCGCCCGGTGCGATTGGCGCCGTGCATGCCGGGCGCGAGACCGACGATCAGCAGGCCGGGCTTGGGGTCACCGAATGGCGGCACCGGACGCGCGTGGTAATCCGGGTGTTCGGCACGCACGCCGTCGAGGTGTGCAGCCAGGCGTGAGCAGCGTGTGCAGTCCAGGGAAAATGGTTGTGGAGCTGTCGTTGCGGCAACAGTCGTTTCCGCAATGCGTGAACGGCTCATGGTCTCACTCCGGCGCAACCCGCTCAGGCCAGAGGCAATTCACGGGTGTGCGCGCCCAGCCCGTTGATCGCATGCAAGGCTGCCACATAATGAGCATCCTCGCGCAGTTTGACCGCATCTGCCGCATGCGCACCGCCATGGATGCGCGCCATACGCGCCAGTGCAACGGCAGGCATGGTGTAGTGCAGGCCAGCGAGCAATTCATCAGCCGATTGCGGATTGTTGCAGACCAGCACCATGTCGCAGCCCGCCAGCAGCGCCGCCATGGCGCGATCCACCACCCCGCCTGCGACACTGGCGCCTTCCATGCTCAGGTCATCGCTGAAAATCACGCCGTCGAAACCAAGGTCGCCGCGCAGGATGCGTTTGATCCAGATTTCGGAAAAACCCGCAGGCGCTGCATCCACCTTCGGATAAATCACGTGCGCCGGCATGATGCCGCCCATGCCGGCATCAATCAGCCGGCGGAACGGGATCAGATCCTCGTTGTGGATATCCTCCAGCGTCCGCTCATCCACCGGCACTTCGTGGTGGGAATCGGCACGCACATGGCCGTGACCCGGGAAATGTTTGCCCACCGCCGCCATGCCGCCGTCACGCAAGCCGTGCATCAGGCCGATGGCCAGTTCGGCAATCGCCTCCGGTTTGGCATGAAAGGCGCGGTCGCCGATCACGCTGCTGTTGCCATAATCGACATCAAGCACCGGCGTGAACGACAGGTCGACGCCGTACACCCGCAGTTCCGCCGCCAGCACAAATCCCAGTGATTGGGCCAGTGCCACCGCCTTGCGGCGATCGCGATCCCAGACCAGGCCCAGTTCGCGCATCGGCGGCAATTGCGTAAAACCCTCGCGGAAGCGCTGCACCCGCCCGCCCTCATGGTCGACCGCGATGATCAGCGGCGGACTGCGCAGTGCGTGGATGTCTGCAGTCAGCTGCGCCAGCTGCGCGCAGGATTCAAAATTGCGTGAAAACAGGATCACGCCGCCGACCAGCGGATGTTGCAGCCGTTTCCGGTCTTCCCCGGTCAATACCGTGCCCGCCACATCCAGCATCACCGGTCCCAGGGGTATTGATTTATTCATGTTTCAAGCACCACGCAGGCGCAGGCCAGGTTGGATTCGTCACTGATGGTCAGATGATGCCCGTTGATGCCGCGGCTTTTCACCAATTCCGCCAGCGCTTCGTTGAAGGCAAGACTGGGTTTACCGGCGCTGTTCTGGACCACGCTGATGCATTGCAGGGTTACCGGATAACGGAAACCGGTGCCCATGGCCTTGGAAAAAGCCTCCTTGGCGGCAAAGCGGTTGGCAAGAAAAAACACGCGTTGCCTGGTCCGTTCATAGCGGGGACGCTCCAGCGGCGTCAGCACCCGCTGTACAAAACGTTCACCGTATTTTTCCAGCAAGCGCTCCACGCGATGCGGCTGGATGACGTCGATGCCGATGCCGTAAATCATCGCGCTGCCCCCTTTGCCGTTCCCACCCCCATCACCCGCAGATAATCCCGTACCGTTGCCGCCAGCCCCAGCTCCAGCGCATCGGCAATCAGCGCGTGACCGATAGACACTTCGGCGACACCGGGCACTGCCGCCAGAAATCGCGGCAGGTTGTCGCGATTGAGGTCGTGCCCGGCGTTGACGCCGAGACCGGCCGCCTGTGCGCTACGCGCGGCCGCTGCATACCGTCCGACCATGGCTGCCTCACCGGCAGTGCCGAAAGCGCGCGCATAAGGTTCGGTATACAGCTCGACACGCTGTGCGCCGGTTGCCGCTGCTGCGGCCATCATCTCCGGCAGCGGATCCATGAACAGGCTGACCCGGATGCCCAGCTGGTGCAGCTCCTCCACCACCGGCCGCAGCCGTGACGCATCACGTTCAATATTCCAGCCATGGTCCGAAGTAAACGCGCCGGGAGTATCCGGCACCAGCGTGCATTGCTGCGGCCTGACCGCGCGCGCCAGTTCCAGCAGCGGCGGCTCGAAGGGATTGCCTTCAATATTGAATTCGGCTGCCGGCGAGGATTTGAGCAACTGCGCCAGTTCGTGCACATCGGTGCTGCGGATGTGCCGCGCGTCCGGCCGCGGATGCACGGTAATGCCATGGCCCCCCGCCTCCAGCACGATGCGCGCCGCGCGGGTGACGCTGGGAATGCCGAGGCTGCGCGAATTGCGCAGCAGCGCGACTTTGTTGAGATTGACGCTGAGCCTGGTCATGACATCAGTTGCAAATAATTTTGAACGCCAGAGTTGTTACAACACTACAACTGCTGCAGATCGCGCAACAGTTGTCGCGTATGCAGTGTCTGCTGGCCCAGGCAATGGTTGATCAGGGCGCGCATCAGCGCCTTGCTCTGCTGAACCGTCCGGGGGTCTGCGTAATGATCGACAGCCATGTCGATCAGCGTCTGCCCTGCCAATTCTACGCCGCTTTGTTCGCCGCCTTCACGCGCCGGCAGCGGCCCGCGCTCGGGCACATAACGATAACGCGCCGCCGCTTCGATCGGATGGCCGCCGGCGACCTCGCGATCAAGCACCAGGCCGTACCCCAGTTCCCGCAGCAGTACGCGCTCGAAACGGCGCAGTACCGCGGCATGATCCTGCGCCGCCGGCAGTTGCGCGAGTGCTGCGGCATAGGCCTCGAACAGCTGCTCGTGCGGATCCTCCCTCGGCAGCAGTTTCAGCAGCAGTTCATTCAGGTAAAACCCGCAGATCAGGCTCAGGCCGCGCAGTGGCACGTATCCACCCTGCCATTCGGCCTTGTGCAGGGTTTTGAGTTCGGATTTGCCCGACCAGGCCAGCAGCAGCGGCTGGAAAGCCATCAGCACGCCGCGCAGCGCCGAGCGCGGCCGCCGCGCGCCACGCGCAATCAGCGCCACCCGCCCGGTATCCCGGGTATAGATTTCTGCAACCAGGCTGGTTTCCCGGTACGGGTAGGTATGCAGCAGGTACGCCGGCTGGCCGTCGCGACGGGCGCGTTCAGCCATGGCCGTGCAGTGCCGCCGCCAATTCCAGTTCGACTTTAATAAAAATAAATAACATATTGTTTTTATTAAATATTTTACTCTATGCCTGTGCGTTTCAGCACGGCATCGTCATCCGCCCAGCCTGATTTCACCTTGACCCAGACCTCAAGGAACACCTTGCCGCCGAACAAACGCTCCATGTCCAGCCGTGCCTGGGTCCCGATCTGTTTCAGTTTTTCACCGCCCTTGCCGATAACAATACCCTTCTGCCCGGACTTGTCGACCAGGATGGCGGCATTGATGCGGCGCAGGCCGTCGACGATTTCGAATTTCTCGATTTCCACCGCCGTCGAATACGGCAGTTCTTCACCGAGCAGCCGGAACAGCTTTTCGCGCACCAGCTCTGCGGCCAGGGTGCGCTCGCTGGCAGTGGTGATTTCATCCTCCGCGTACAGGCGTTCCTGCTCCGGCAGCAAACCGGCGATGGCATCCAGCAGGTTGTCGGCGCCGACGCCGTTTTTGGCGGAAACGGGAACGATTGCCGCGGGATGTGCCAGCATCTCCAGTTCCTGCATGAACGGCAGCAGTTCGTTCTTGTTGGAAAGTTCGTCAATCTTGTTGACGGCAATCACCACCGGCGCGCAGTCCTGCAGCAGGCCCAGCACCACCTTGTCCTCCGCGGTCAGATGCCGCGCCTCGACCACCCACACGATGACATTGACGTCGGCAATGCTGCGCGACACGCTGCGGTTCATCAGGCGGTTCATCGCACTGCCGTGGCGATTCTGGAAACCGGGGGTATCAACAAAAACGTACTGGGTTTCCGGCCGGGTCACGATGCCGATGATGCGCTGGCGCGTGGTCTGGGGGCGCCGCGAAGTGATGCTGATTTTCTGGCCGACCAGGCGGTTGAGCAGGGTCGATTTGCCGACGTTCGGCCGGCCGATGATGGCGACATACCCGGAGCGATGAGCGGTCATGCCCGGATCACCAGCGCGCAGGCCTTGCCCGCCGCATCCTGCTCCGCCGCGCGCCGGCTGGCGCCCTGGCCTTCGGTACGGATCTTCAGTTCGTCAATCGCGCATTGCACCTGGAAAGTCTGGGCATGGGCGTGCCCCTGGGTACCGAGCAATGTATATACCGGCAGCGCGATGCCCCGGCCCTGGGTAAATTCCTGCAACATGGTTTTGGCGTCCTTGCCGCTGACATTGGGATTGATCCCTGCGAGGCTGCCGGCAAAAAGCCGGCGCACGACGCCCTGTGCTGCGGTAAATCCGCCGTCCAGCATGACGGCGCCGAGAATCGCTTCCACGCTGTCGGCGAGTATCGACGGGCGCTGCGCGCCGCCGCTCTTGAGTTCCCCCTCGCCGAGCAACAGGTAATCACCGATACACAGCTGCTGCGCGATACCGAGCAGCGACTGCTGGTTGACCAGGTTGGCGCGCAGGCGGGAGAGTTCGCCTTCGCTCAAACCGGGAAAACGCTCATAAAGTTCCAGCGCAATGACGCAATTGACGATGCTGTCGCCCAGGTATTCGAGGCGTTCGTTGTGATCGGCGCCGTAGGAGCGATGGGTCAGCGCCCGCCGCAACAGGCCGGGATCCCGGAATTGATGCCCGATATTTCCGCTGACGGTGTCCGGGCCCACAGCAGGCGATGCGTTCAACCGCCGGACTACTGGTCGGACCGGGGCTTGAATTCCATCAGCGCGCTGAGGTTGTAGAACAGCGGCACACGCACGGAATACTCGGCACTGAGCACGATGCCCGAACCGTCTTTTTCGATCTGGATGTCGTCGTAGCCAATGGCCTTGATGTTGTCCATGCCGGCGCGGGCATTCCAGGCACTGTTGAATTCGCCACGTGACGCCGTTTTCATGGCCGGCTCTGTTGCCAGGGCACGCAATGTTTTCTGGATGGTCATGTATTCCATGTAGGCCGGTCCGATCTTGAAACCGAGCAACAGGGCTGCGATCGCAAGAACGGCAAAAACCAGAAAACCAGTGAGCGTAATTCCGCGCTGCTTGTGCATCGTGACCTCCCCATCCATGTCAATTAATCGAGTTCCCTATGCGCTTCAGGTCGTCGAAGTTCCACCAGATCAGAAATGCCCTGCCAACAATGTTTTTCTCCGGCACAAAACCCCAGTAGCGGCTGTCGCTGCTGCTGTCCCGATTATCACCCATCAGGAAGTAATGCTGCGCAGGCACCTTGCACCGGAAACCCGACTCATTGTATGCACAATTGTCGCGGAAGGGAAAGCGCTGCACCCCGCTCAGCTGCACCGGCGGGACGGCGGCCTGCACCAGCACCGAGTGCTGGTGTTCGCCAAGTTGTTCACGAAAACGGCTGGTGGCAACAAAATTGAGTCCGCCTTCAAGGTAGTTGAATTCACCGTCCGCCTTAAGCGGCACTTCGCGGCCGTTGATGGTCAGCCGTTTGTTGCTGTAGATGACTTCATCGCCCGGCACGCCAACCACCCGCTTGATGTAATCCAGTGCCGGGTTTTCCGG
>CAMBCD010000098.1 GCA_945863085.1 Bordetella parapertussis | reverse complement strand
GACTGGATCAGCTCCGCGGCCAGGTGGTTGGCCGAACCGAAGCCGCCGGAACCGTAGGCGATCTTGCCGGGACTTTTGCCGGCGAGGCTGATCAGTTCGCGCATGGTTTTCACCGGCACTGAAGGATGCACGATCACCACGTTGGGGATGGTTGCGAGCAACGCCACATGATTGAAATCACGAATGCCGTCATACCCGACCTTGGGATTGAGCAGGGGATTGGTGAGTACCGGCACGGCACCCATCACCAGCGTGTAGCCGTCTGCGGGGGATTTTGCACCGGCGAGAAACCCGATGTTGCCCGAGGCGCCGACGCGGGGATCGGGCACCACCTGCTGGCCCAGTGATTCGGAAAGCTTGGTTGCCACCAGGCGCCCGACGGTGTCGGATCCGCCGGCAAACGGCAGGATCATGCGCACGGTTTTTGTCGGGTAGTTTTGCGCCTGGACGGCAGGCATGGCGATACATGCGCCGCATGCGGCAACCAGGATGCGGCGTATGACGGACCAGCGGGCTGCGTGTTGTGACATGGTGTGCACCTCCTCGGGTTGGCGATTGATGGTCTTTTTTTGTGCGCTTGCTTTTTTGCTGCTGTTATTTGTCCTGCTGTTCATTGTCGCTTTCCACCAGTGCCCAGACCCGTTTGAACGGGCCGCGGCTTTTCAGCAGTTCGCCGCCGGCGTCGGCGGCGAGTTTTTCGTCAATCCAGAGCGGTTTGCCCATGCTTGCCGCAGTATGCGCGCGACGCGCGTTTTCCTCGAACAGGAAGGTGCCGCCGACGCATTCTTCGACATCCGCCCCGGTGATCGCGGCGCCATGCGCGCGCAGCAGCACGGCGCGGTGCGTGCCCAGCGCTTTGGCCAGTGCGACGCCACGGTCGGGATTGCTGACCAGCCGCGGGTCATCGTAGATCGGAATGCCGTCATGGAACAGCGTACCCATCAGGTGGATGGCGCGCAGCTGGTGCTCGCTGGTGCTGAACGCGGTCGAATGAAGGCCGTGGTAATGGAAAATGCTGCCGACGTCCGGCCGTGCACGCAGGATTTCGAGGTGGATCGGATATTCGCCGGGAATCGCGCCCTTGCCGGAAACAATGCGGCCTTGCATGTCGACGATCAGGAAATCCCCGGGATTGGCGCGCGGGCCCAGCGAATGGCGCGCCAGCAGGAACAGTTCCGGATCGTCGGGCAGGCGTGCGCTGATGTGGCCAAACCCCTCAATGAAGCCGCGGCTGTAGAGAAAATGCCAGGACTTCAGCAGCTTGGTCATCAGTTCGTCAGGTACGTGCATGGTTTTTTCTTTTAAAGATGCAATTCAGAGGCGCATTTCAGAGAGCCTGTTTTCAGAGGACTCTTTCGCCGAACTTCTTCAGGGCTGCCGGTGACAGCGTCAGGCCGAGGCCCGGCTGCTCCTTCAGGTGCAGCATGCCATTGGCGATTTTCGGCGGATCCTCGAACAGTTCTGCCTGCAGCGGGTCGCGTTCGGGGTCGGTGAAGGATTCGACGATGCAGCCCGCGGGGCTGCCGGCGACGATGTGGGCATGGATGAAGCAGTCGTGGTGCGGGGCGACCTGCACCTGGTTCAGTTCACAAAGTGCTGCGAGTTTTCGACCGGTGGTGAAGCCGCCCATCATCGTGCAGTCGAACTGCAGGATCTGGATCGCACCATCTTCAACGAGGTCACGGCAGCCGTAGGCCGTCAGTTCGCTTTCACCGGCCGACAGCGGGATGTTGGTCTGCTGCGCGAGTTTGATCAGTTCGCGGTGGTCGTCGGCCCAGCGTACCGGTTCTTCCAGCCAGCGCGGATTGAGTGGCAGCATTTCGCGCGCAGCGGTGATCGCGGTCGGCAGGTCCCAGGCGCGGTTGCAGTCGACCATCATGTCCTTGTCCGGGCCGATGATGTCGCGGATCAGCTCCAGCCGTTTCATGTCCTCTTTCAGCGAGACGCCGCCGACCTTGGCCTTGAAGCCCTGGTGGCCCTGCGCCTTCAGCATCTGCATCTCGTCCTTCAGTTCCGCCATGTCCTTGCCGTCGCGGTAATAGGCGCAGGTCACGTAGCAGGGGATTGTGCTGCGGAAGCCGCCGAACAGGCGGTAGAGCGGCAGCTTGGCAGCCTTGCCGATGACATCCCAGGCGGCGATGTCGATGGCTGCTGCAATGCGTACGATGGCTTCGCGGGTCCAGCCTTTTTCGGAAGCGACTTTTTTTGCGGTCAGCCAGAAAATCCGGTCGTGCAGTTTTTCCGGCGCCAGCGGGTCTTCACCGATGATGTAATCCGCAATGCCGGTCTTGAAGGCCTTGATCGCAGCTTCGATCGGCGTGTAGCTGGTGGCGATGCCGATGCCCTCGATGTCTTCATCGGTGAACATGCGCACGAGGCTTTCATTGGCCTTGGGCCCGATGAAGTTGCTGACCCAGTACGGGCGCAGGCCTTCGTCGGGCGCGCGCAGGATGTGGATTTCGAGTTTGGTGATTTTCATGGGTGTTCCGGTCGGCGAAGAGTGGGGAGTTTAACGTTTTCCGTTGGCCATTTGCGTGGACTCGGGCATGCGCCGCAAACGCCAGGTCGCCACCGGGCTGAACAGTGCGATCACGCCCAGCGAACACCAGGCGAGGCCCCAGGTCATGACCGGCGAGGCTTCAGCCGCACCCGCGGCGTCCAATACCAGTCCGAATACCCATGGCGCAGTGGCGCCGGCGCCAAAGCCGAGTACGGAGCGCACGGAATACGCGGCGCCGATATGGCGCGGCGGCACCAGTTCGGTCACCGCGGTTGAAAACACCGAGGAGTCACCGACGGCGGTAAAACTGTAGAACGCGCAGATCACCACCAATAACCACAGCGGCAGGCCGATCAGCCAGCCCAGCGCCAGCGAGCAAGCGGCGCTGGTGGTGGCGAGCACCAGCATGGTCCAGGTGCGGCCCATGCGATCCGACAGCCAGCCGCCGGTGACGCTGCCGCCCATGCTGCCGATATAGGCGATGGCGGCAAGTCCCGCGCCGAGGCTGGCGGAGGCGGTGGCATTGCTGCCGGTGGAATAAGCAGCTGCCGCCGACAGGAAGGCCGGCATCCACGCTTTCATACCGAGCATTTCCCAGGAATGGAAGGTATAGGCCCAGGTCACCAGCATCGCCGGTTTGTTGTTGAGGATCATTGCCACCGGTTTTTCCGCAGCCTGTTCTGCGCTGCGCGGATGGATGACGTTCGGTGTGCCGCGCAAGGCATACAGCGCCAGCAGCGTGCCGACCACCGGGCCGGCGGCATTGACGATGAAGGCGCCGCGCCAGCCGATGAACGGCGTCAGCGCACCGGTGATCACCAGTGCCAGCGCGTAACCGCCGGATGCGGCAGCGAGGTAAAAACCCATCGCACGGCCGCGGCCGGCCGACTGGAAACGTTCGGCGATCAGCGTCAGGCCGGGCGTGTACGAGCCGCCGGAGAACAGCCCCGTCAGGCCGTAGAGAATGGCGCCGGTGAGGAAACTCTCGGCAAACAGCGCGAACACCATCGCGCTGATGCTGGAAGCGATGCTGGAGAACAGGAATACGCGTTTGGCGCCGTAACGGTCGGCGAGGAAGCCGACAGCCACCAGCGAGAACAGGTAACCGCCGTGCCAGGCCGACTGGATCAGACCGGCTTCGCCGGCGCTCATGCCCCATTCGGGTTTGAGCAGCGGGATGGCTGCGGCATAGGCGGTGAACATCAGCGCGAAGCCGGTGCGGCTCGCGCACAGCCAGAGCAGCCAGGAGGTGTCGCTGTTGTTTTGCGCCGGGGCCATGATGGATGGCCTGGTTTATTTACCCAAAAACTTCGGCGGGCGTTTTTCCTTGAATGCCGCGACGCCTTCCTTGTGGTCGTGGGTCAGGCGCGCGATGCCGGATGCCAGGGTTTCCATTTCGCACAACTGTTCGAGCGTCGGCACCGCCATCGACTGGAACATTTTTTTCGCCAGTGCCAGCGCGTAGGTCGCGGATTCGGCGAATTCGGTGGCCAGTGCCAGTGCCGCGGTTTCGAGTTCGGCGTCGGGCACCACGCGCGACACCAGGCCCAGGCTTTTCGCTTCGTCGGCGCCAAAGGCGCGCGCGGTGTAGACCAGTTCCTTGGCCTGGGACATGCCCAGACGCTGCACCAGAAAGAAAATGGCGCCGCCGTCAGGCACCACGCCGACTTTTTTGAAGGCCATCGAGAACTTGGTGGTGTCCGATGCAACAATGATGTCGCAGGCCAGCGCCAGTGCGTTGCCGATGCCGTAGACCGCGCCGCGGGTCGCGGCGATCACCGGTTTCTCGAGGTTGTAGAGCGCGATGATCGTGCGGTGGCGTTTTTGCGAACGTGCGCGACCGGACACGATGTCGGACCTGGCCATGTTGCTGACGTCGCCGCCGGAGCAGAAGGAGCGGCCTTCGCCCTTCAATATCACCGCGCGGATTTCATCATCGGCGGCGATGGTGTTGATGTGTTCGTACAGCGCGTCCCACATCGCATCAGCCATCGCGTTCAGCCGGTCCGGCCGGTCCAGCGTCAGCGTGGCGATGCCGTCGTTTTTTTCGTAGCGGACGTTCATCGACCTGGACTCATTGCTGATTAAATGGAGTCCCACGGAAATACGTCGGCGGTGCGCTCGGTCGGTGAAAAGAATGAACTCTTCAGCGCCGGGTACATGTGTTCGGCGCAGCGCTCCGGCGTCCAGCCGTCGGCGCGATGGATGCCGCGCACCGGGCGCGACTGGCTCATCAGGAAAATTTCGTTCTTGCGCGTGGAAAACACCTGCGCGTTGACGTCTTTGGCGGCATCGCTCAGCAGGAACACCGCGAGCGGGGCGTTGTGTTCGGCCGTGACCTGTTTGCGTTGCTCGATGCGTTTGGCAGTGGCCGGATCCTTTGCCGGGATCGACGCCGTCATGCGCGTCCACGCCACCGGTGCGATGCAGTTCGAGCGCACGTTGAAGCGGCCCATGTCCACCGCAATGCATTTCGACAGCGCCACCATGCCCAGCTTGGCTGCGCCGTAGTTGGCCTGGCCCATGGCACCGATCAGGCCCGAGGTCGAGGTCATGTGCACCAGCGCGCCGGATTCCTGTTTGCGGAAATGGTCTGCGGCGTGGCGCGAGCAGTTGAAGGCGCCCTTGAGCATCACGTTCACCACCGAATCCCAGTCGCTTTCCGCCATCTTGTGGAAAATCACGTCGCGCAGGATGCCGGCGTTGTTGACCACGCCGTCGATGCGGCCGAAGTTGTCCATTGCGCACTGGCTGATTTTTGCGGCGCTGTTGAATTCGGCGACGCTGTCGTAGTTGGCCGCGGCTTCGCCGCCCGCCTTTTTGATCTGGTTGACGATGTCCTGGGCCGGCGTCTGGTCACCGCCGGCGCCGTCGATGGCGACGCCGATGTCATTGACCACGACTTTTGCGCCATGTGCTGCGGCCATGACTGCGATCGCCGCACCGATGCCGCGACCTGCGCCGGTGACGACGACGACTTTGCCTTCCATCATTTGCGGAGTTGCCATGATATCCTCGGTAAGTATATAAGTATTTGATTTTAAAAGATTTATTTAATCGGCTTATTGAATTGGCTTTATTGCGATCAGCTTATGCGATTTCGGCGCGGCCGTTATTGAGCACGGTGACGCCGCGCGCCGGCACGGTGGCGCGGAAGGCAACGACCTTGCCGTCCACCCACATTTCGGTGCGTATGGTTTCGCCGGGATACACCGGCGACGAAAAACGCCCGGACATGCTTTTGAGTTTCAACGGGTCATAACCACAGACTGTTTTGACCAGCGCGTGGCCGACCACGCTGAAGGTTGCGCGGCCGTGCAGGATCGGCATCTTGAAGCCGGCCTTTGCCGCATACGCAGGATCGGCATGCAGCGGGTTGTAATCACCGGACAGCCGGTAGATCAGCGCGGCCTGCGGCAGTGTCGTGAGGTCGCAGGTATGTTGCGCCGGTGTTTCGGGAATCGGCTGCGGTGCGGCTGTCGGGCTGGAAGGTCCGCCGAAACCGCCGTCGGCGCGGCAGAAGGTGGTCGAGGTCAGCGTGCAGATCAGTTCATTGCTCGCCCTGTCGCGCACATCGCAGGCGGTTTGCAGCAGTGCGCCTTTGTCGCGGCCCTTGTCGAGCACCGCGGTGACGCGGGTCTTGCCGATGATATCGCCTTCAACCGGCAGCGGCTTGTGGATGACAAAACCCTGTTCGCCATGGACCACGTGGCTGCGCGTGACGCCGGTGCCCGGCGCTGCGTGCCACGGTCCGGGGTAGCCGAGGATGATCGCCATCGTCGGCAGCGCCTTGAGATTTTCTTCGTAAACGAACTGCAGCTGATTGGCATCGACCGGATCGGCACCGAGTCCGACGCCAAGTGCATAAATGATGGTGTCGCGCCGGGTCAGCGTTTGTTCAACTTGTGGAATATCCCAGTTCAGGAGTTTCTGGTAATCGAGAGCCATGATGGTGTTCCGGCACGGCGCCATCCGCGTCTGCCGCGCGGGTTGCCGTATGAAATGGGGTGGATGCGTTTTTTTATGCGATCTATACTAGCATGGTGAAATATCCCCATGAATCGTCGCCATAAGGGGACCGTATTGTGAGTTCCCGTGAGTTTTTGTGATTTATGCTGGAGGAGAGCAGGCAATGTTGAAAAAACTGAGTGCCACCCAGATCCGCGATTACCGCGCCAACGGCTACCTGTATCCGCTGGACGGGCTGACTGCCGATGAGGTTGCGCATTATCGCGAGGAACTGCGCAAAACCGAGGCGCATCTCGGCGGCTCGCTGATGGCCATCGACAAAAAATTCCGCGGCAACCTGCATTTCATGTGCCGCTGGGTCGATGAACTGGCGCGCACGCCGGCGATCCTCGATGCCGTTGAAGACATGCTCGGCCCGGACATCCTGCTCTACACCAGCCGCTTTTTCATCAAGGAACCGCGGAGCGAAGGCATCGCGGCGTGGCACCAGGACTCGACCTATTTCGGCCTGCGTCCGCATGATCATGTCACGGCCTGGGTGGCGCTCAGCAACGTCACTGCCGATGCCGGTCCGGTGGAATTTGCAGTCGGCAGCCACATCCGCGGCCAACTGCAGCAGAAAAGCGGATTGATCAAAAACAGCGTCAACACCGCGGGTCAGATCATCGTCGAATGGTTCGACCAGTCCGAGATCGACCGTGCGATCCTGAAGCCGGGACAGTTTTCCTTCCACCACACCTGTGTGGTGCACCAGTCACAGCCCAACCGTTCGGATGAGCGGCGCATCGGCATTGCCCTGAGTTATATCCCGACGCGTACGCGTTATATCGGCAAACGCCGCATGCCCGCCTGCCTGCTGCGTGGCAGCGATGAACAGGGCCACTTTGACCTGCAGCCGCGGCCGCAGGTGGATTTTGGTGAAATCGAAATGCAGCGTCACGATTCCACGTTCAGAGCCTACATCGAATCCTTTTACGAGCAGCTTGGAGAAGCGGAGAAGGATCTGCCGAAAGAGGCTGCGGCGGGAATGGTCTACTGATTCTGCGACTGGTGTTCCGCGACGAGGCTTGCAGCGATGTGTGATGCGAACCTACAATCGGCCGTTCAGGCGCCGCCATCGAGCAGCGAAAAACACCAGGAGAAAGCATGCGCAAATCATTCATCCATGCCGCTGTATTGGCGGCGTTCGCGGCGACTTGTGTCCCTGCAGTTTTTGCGCAGGGAGGCGCGGCGGCGAATTATCCCGACAAAACCCTGCGGCTGATCGTGCCGTTTCCGCCGGGCGGCGGCAACGACATCCTGGCGCGCACGCTGGGCCAGCGCTTGACGGAAGTGGTCTCGCAGCAGGTGGTGGTCGACAACCGCGGCGGTGCCGGTGGCGCTCTCGGCGCGACCATTGCCGCAGGCGGCACCCCCGACGGTTACACGCTGTTTCTCGGCAGTGTCGGCAACCTTGCGCAGAACCCGGCGCTGAAGGCCAACCTGCCATACAACCCTGTGCGTGATTTTGCGCCGGCCGCGCTGGTGGCGACCTCGTCGTTCATTCTTGCCGTGCACCCCTCGGTGCAGGCCAAGTCGGTGCAGGAGCTGATCGGACTGGCGAAGGCGAGTCCCGGCAAGCTGAACTATGCCTCGGCCGGCACCGGTTCATCGCTGCACATGGCGGGTGAGCTGTTCAAATACGCGACCGGAACCGACATGCTGCACGTTCCGTACAAGGGTACCGGCCCGGCAATGGCCGACCTGGTCAGCGGCCGGGTGCAGCTGATATTCAGCACCATGCCGCCGGCGCTGCCGCAGATCAAGAACGGCAAGCTGCGCGCACTCGGCGTGACCACCGCGAAACGCGCTGCGGCTGCACCCGATGTGCCGACCATCGCCGAATCCGGCGTCAAGGGTTTCAACGTGTCCAACTGGCAGGGCGTGCTGGCGCCGGCGAAAACGCCCGCCGTCATCGTCGGCAGGCTCAATCAGCACATCCTGGCCGCGCTGAAACAGCCGGGCATGACGGAGGCGCTGGCGGCGCAGGGGCTGGAGCCGGCGGGCGGCACACCCGGGGATTTCAGCGCGCTGATGAAATCGGAGATCGCGAAATACACCCAGGTGGTGAAAGCAGCGAAGA
>CAMBCD010000097.1 GCA_945863085.1 Bordetella parapertussis | reverse complement strand
AAGTTATGACAATAACTGCGCGTGGCCGACACCGCCATCGACGGTGCGCTGCGTTGCCTGATGTTTTAATCCGGACCACACCACGGAAGGAAAACCTGCATGGCCCTCATCGAACAAAACGTCATGGTCACCACCAAACATGGCCGCTGCCCCGCGTTTGCCGCCTGTCCCGACGCCCCGGGCACATTTCCCGGCATCATTTTCTACATGGACGCGCCGGGTTTTCGCGAAGAGTTGTGCAACATGGCGCGGCGCATCGCCAAACACGGATACTTCTGCCTGCTGCCCGACATGTACTACCGGCTCGGCACCTGCCGCTTTGATGTGCCGCGCCGCAATGACGCGATGTCGGCGGTGATCAAGGCCGCGATGAACAGCTTGAGCAATGCCGATGTCACCGACGATACCGCTGCGTTCATCGCGTGGCTGGATGCGCAGGACAAGGTGTCGGAGGGTGCCGTCGGCAGCGTCGGCCACTGCATGAGCGGTCGCTACATCACCACCGCGGCGGCGCGTTTCCCGCGCATGAAGGCCGCCGCGTCGCTCTACGGCGTGGGCATCGTCACCGACAAGGAAGACTCCCCGCACCTGCTGCTCGACCAGATCAAGGGTGAGCTCTACTACGGTTTCGCCGAGAAGGATGCCTCGGTGCCGTCACAGGCGGTGACCGACCTCGCTGCTGCGCTGAAAAAAGCGGGCACCAAACACCAGCTCGAAACACTGCCGGGCACCCAGCACGGTTTCTGTTTTTCAGAACGTGCGGTGTATCACCCTGTGGCCTCTGAACAGACCTGGGAACGCGTGTTCGACCTGTGGGACCGCAATCTGAAAAAAAGCTGATCGATAACCGCAGATCGATTTTTGAGTCATCATTAACCGCAAGGAAAAACCATGAGTCACCACGAAGCTGTCGCAGGCAGCTGCCTGTGCGGAGCCGTCCGTTTCGAGATCGCGCCACCGTCGATGATGTTCAAGTACTGCCACTGTGCACGCTGCCGCAAGGCCACGGGCGCCGCGCATGCAGCCAATCTCTTTCTGCCTGCGGGCCAGTTCAAATGGCTGGCCGGCGAGTCCCTGCTGCGCCATTTCGATTTGCCGGGGGCCAAACGGTTCGCGCTGAATTTCTGCACGCAGTGCGGCTCGCGCATGCCGCACAAAGTTACCGGCACCGAAAACATGCTGATCCCCGCGGGCGTACTCGATGCCGCGCCGGACCTCAAACCTGACAGCAGCATCTTCTGGTCATCGAAGGCGGCGTGGTATGTCGAAACGCCGGCGCTGCCGAAGTTCGACGAATACGGAAAATAGGTATCTGCAGCAGAATGCCGGGGCCGGTTACTTGAGTTTTTCGTCGAGCCAGTCTGCAATCACGTCAATCGCCAGCGTCAGGTAATCGCGCTGGCAGTGCTGTGCGCCGCCTTCTTCCTCGGTGAAGACGCGGAAGGTCTTGTCCTTCGATCCAACCGCATCGAACAGCTGCTGCGCCTCGGCCATGGATACCTGCGCGTCAGCGGCGCCGTGCAGCAGCAGGAACGGGCATTTGACTTTCTGCGCGACGCCGTCGAGCCTGAATCCCTCGATCTTCTTCAGTGCGTCGTCGTAGTTGTCGACGCCACAGGCCCACAGCAGGTGGTCTGCCGGCACCGGCAGCGCCGCCTGCTTGATCTTCTCCAGCCGCCGCACCCAGGTTGCATGGTAATCCCAGATCGCGCCCCAGGTGACGCAGGCTTTGAACCGCGAATCCATCGCAGCGATGCGCGGCGCGTAGTAGCCGCCAAGGCTCATCGCCATCGCTCCAACGCGGTTCATGTCGACATCGTCGCGCGTGGCGAGGTAATCGAGGCCGGCGCTGCCTGCAACCTCGAAATCGTGGCGCATGTGCATGCCGCGAAAACGGATCGATTCGCCCTGGCCCGGTCCATCCATCAGCAGGTACGAGATGCCATGACGCACCAGCTCCGGCGTGCCGCGCAGGTACTGCATTTCCTTTTGCGTGTCGAAACCGCCGAAGCGCACCACACAGGGGTTGCGCTTCGCATCCGTGTTCAGCGCGTGCACGAAATAGGCCGGAAACGACCCGCCTTCGAACGGTACTTCCACGGCCTCGATTCGCGGCCGGTCGGTGAGTGAGGCGAATTTTTTGAAGCAGTCCAGCGACTGGCGGTAGGCCGCCAGCGCCCGCTCGTCCTTGGGTTGGCGGAAATGGTCGGCGCTCTGGTAGTAGAAGTTCGCGCGCAGGTAATTCGATGCCGCGGTGAGCCGGTGCCCTTTGGCTTCGAGCATCCCGGCGCGCTGGCGCAACAGGTCGGCGCCGCCGCACCAGGCCTCGAACCACGCTTCGTCGTCGCCGATGCGGTCGCGCAGGCTGCGTCCGATGCGATCCACTTCCGAGAGCTCCGCGCCGCCGTAAGGCGCGGTGCTGAGGATCACCATCATTTCCGCCGACCAGCGATAGTCGCCGGGGTAATAAACAAAATGTTTCGGTGCGGCTGCAGCGGGTGTGTTCACGCGATTTTCCCTGTTCGACTGATGGTGGCGATGCAGGCTATACCTGCGTCATGGCTTGCGTCAATCGCGCAGGGTTTGCATTTGCAGAGAGCCGCAACGCTGTTTCCACGATGCGGATGTGAGATGCGCAATGCCGTTGACCTGGTATAAATTGGCAAAGACCGGACACACTGGAGGCCCTGATGCGGACACGCCTGATGCTCACCATTTCGATTGCGACGCTGGGCCTTGCCGGGGCCTTCGTTCCGGTATCTGCCCAGGGTGCGGACAGCGGACGTTATCCGGTGCGGCCGATCCGCGTGGTCATCGGATTTACGCCGGGCGGCACGCCGGATATTACTTCGCGCCTGATCGGCACCCAGCTTTCGCAGTCCCTGGGCCAGCCTATCGTTGTCGACAATCGTCCGGGCGCCGGCGGCACCATCGGCGCGCGGCTCGTTGCCGAGTCCGAACCCGACGGGTACACGCTTTTGTCAGCGTCTTCCTCGCATGTGCTGCAGCCGTCGATCTACGCGAAGCTGCCGTACAACACGACCCGCGATTTTGCCGGCATCACGCGGACATCGACCGCGTGCTACATGCTGGTCACGTCGCCGGCATCTGAAACCAGGACTGCGAAAGATCTGGTCGCGCAGGCAAAGTCGAAGCCCGGCCAGCTTAACTTCGCGTCCGCGGGCAACGGCAGCGGCACGCATTTCGCCGCGGAAATGTTCAGGCACGCCGCAGGCATCGACGCAACCCATATCCCATACAAGGGTATCCCCGAGTCACTGAACGACACCATGGCCGGGCGCGTGCAGTTCTTCATGTCGCCGCTCTCGGGGGCAATTCCGCTGGTCAAGGCCGGCCGGCTGCGGGCACTGGGCGTGACCTGTGCGAAGCGCGTGGCATCCATCCCCGAAGTGCCGACGCTGACCGAGACTGCGCTGCCGGGATTCAGTTACGGCACCTGGTCGGGGATGCTGGCGCCGGCGAAAACGCCGCGCGCAATCGTCAACAGGCTCCATGATGAAATCGTCCGCATCCTCGCGCTGCCGGAAATCAGCCAGAAAATGCATTCCCTAGGGGTTGCCCCGGATCCGATGACACCGGCGGAATTCGACAAAATGATTGTGGAGCAGGTCACGCAGACGGCGAAGCTCGCGCGGGCAGCCGGCATCCAGCCGAGGTAGGCGTCGCGCCGTTGCGGTCCCTTAGCTGCCCAGCGCGGCAGGGAAGCGAAACAGGCGTTCGGCGACGGGGATCCGCACCGTGTCTTTTTGCGAAAGACCCCATTGGTCAGTACGTCCGGGCGGCCATTTCCAGTCCTCCGGTGCGCCGACTTTGTAGTCGTCGCCCACCTCCTGAATTTCCGCGGTGTACTCGATGACCCCGCCAAACGGCGCGATGAAGTAGCCAAAGACATTGTTGCCGGGTCCGTGCCGGCCCGGTCCCCACACCACGTCAAATCCCGCATCCCGCATGCGGGTGATCCCGCGCATCACGCCGTCGCAGTCGTTCATCTCGAACGCGATGTGATTGAGCGAGGACACATCCGAGTGTGCGTAAGCCAGCGCGTGATGTTTCTGGTTGCAGCGCACGAAGGTCATTGCGCGTGTGCGGTCCGACACCTTGAAGCCCAGCACCTCGACTGCAAAACGATCGCTGGCCGCCACATCGATCGCGTTCATCACGGCGTGGGTGATCTGGAGCGGCCGGTCGCGCTCGGCGGGCAAGGCCGGCGCCGGCGCCGTCTCGGCGACAAAACGATAGGCCTGGGCTTCGGGGCCCTGCACCATGAATCCCTGGCCGCCGCCCGGCGCGTCGAGCTCCGTGAATGTTTTCACCGGCACCCTGGCGCGGCGCACCCGCTGATGCATCTGCTCGATTTCCCCGGGTGAACCGGAGAACTCGATCGCGTGTACCGCGGGTGCGGCGGCGGACTGGATTGCCAGGATGTAGGGATGCGCGCCGGTGCCGCGGAAAAACCGCGTTTTTCCGCGCGTGCCGGCCGGAATCAAACCCCAGAGTGTTTCCAGGAACGCGGCCGCGTCATCCGCCTGCGGTACGGCCAGTTCGACGCTGCGCAGTTTCATGATGCCTTCCGTCAGCTGTCGGCCGCCGGCATTTTGATTTCCTTGATCAGCCGCGCCCAGCGTTCGGTCTCCGTCTTGAGGAAGGTCTCGAACTGTTTGGGTGTTCCCGGGCGGGGCTCGAAACCGAGTTTTTTCAGCCGCTCCTGGACGTCAGGCTTTGCTGCGATCTGCACCCACTCCTTGTTGAGCCGGTCGATGAATACACGCGGCGTCCCGGCAGGGGCCAGCAGTCCGTGCCAGCCGGTCACCACCACGTCGAAACCCTGTTCCCGGGCCGTCGGCACATTGGGTACCAGCGACCAGCGCTGCTCACCCAGCACCGCCAGCCCTCGCGCCTTGCCCGACAGCACGTGCGGCACCGATGCCGGTCCCAGCACGATGACCTGGACTTCGCCACCCAGAACGGCAGTCATCGCGGGCCCGCCACCGCCCTTGTACGGCACGTGCACCATGTCCATTTTGGTGATGTTGTTCAGCATGGCGGCCGAGAGATGGAGCGTCGAGCCGACGCCGCTGGTGGCGTAATGCAGCTTGTTCGGGTTCGCCCTGACGTAATCCACGAGTTCCTTCAGCGATTTCGCCGGAACGCCGGGATTCACCACCACCAGGTTCGGCGCTTCGGAGAGCTGGCCGATTGGAACAAGGTCGCGCACCGGGCTGAATTTCATTTTCCGGTAGACCGAGGGACCGCTGGCATAAACCAGCGAGGCAATGGTGATGGTGTAGCCGTCGGGCGTCGCCTTGGACGCCATCTCGAGTCCGTAATAACCGCCGAGGCCGGGACGGTTGTCGGCGATGACGGGCTGTCCGAAGCGTTCGCTCAGGTTTTGCGCGACGACACGGCCCAGGATGTCAGTGGAACCTCCCGGCGGGAACGGCAGCACCAGCCGGAGCGGCCGGTTCGGATAGTTCTGCTGCGCCCAGCCCGGAGCCGTCAGGCCCGCGACCAGAAATGCCATGCCGAACAGCTGCAGTGCGGATATCCAGTATCGTTTCGTGCTGACGCTGCCTGCTTTCATGGTCATGCCTCCTCCGGTGTTATGAATATTGTTTTTGATGTTTCCGCCCCGGCCGATACCCTGCTTCCGGGTGGTAGCCTTATGCTATCACTGATCAACGGCCCCCGAACTGACAGCAGGCCCGATGCTGCGACCGCAGTTGCAGCCGATCATGGCCACCACGGATTCACACATCAAACGCCGGAGCGCACCATTGAAACCGATCAAGGCTTATCGCAACACCGAATTCATGAACAGCCCGGACGCGCGCGAGCTGCGCATCCTCGCTGAATACCTCGAACCGAAAAGCCGCCTCGAAGCCGAGGGCATCGAAGACACCATCGTGTTTTTCGGGTCGGCGCGGTTTGCCGCGGGCTCGAAGTGGTACGAGGCGGCGCGCGAACTCGCGTTCCGCATGACGCAGTGGTCCAAGGGACTGGACCCGGAAGGCCGCCGCCGCTTCGTGGTCTGCACCGGCGGCGGGCCGGGCATCATGGAAGCCGCCAACCGCGGCGCCTCGGAGGCGCGCGGCCGCAACGTCGGCCTGACCATCTCGCTGCCGCGCGAAGAAGGCGTCAATCCGCACGTGACGCGCGAGCTCGCCTTCCATTTCCACTATTTTTTCATGCGCAAGTTCTGGCTCGCCTACATGACCAAGGCGCTGATCGTGTTTCCCGGCGGCTACGGTACGCTCGACGAACTGTTCGAAATACTGACCCTGAAGCAGACCAAACGCCTGACCAAGCCGATGCCGATCGTGCTGTTCGGCAACGAGTACTGGAAGGAAGTGATCAACTTCGACGCGCTGGTGCGCCATGGCACCATCGATGCCAAAGACGTGGACCTGGTCTACCGCACAGATTCAGTGGACGAAGCCTGCGCCTGGCTGATCCGCCACCTGACGGAAGAGGCGCTGGCGAAGCCGGGGGCGATGCTTTAGGCGGAGCAGAGGTTTTTGCCGCGCACATCCAGACCGGACTTGCCAAATGGGCGAAGGTGAAAATGGACAAAGCAGGTCAAGGATGCAAACATCGGGGCAGATTGATCAGGGCAGAGCAGGCAGAACAGACTAGGCAGGACAGACCAGGCAGGACAGACCAGGACGGGAATCACGGACATGCGCCGCAGAAAAACACCGAATATCATTGATGTGGAAGCATCCGGTTTTGGCGGGGAGAGTTATCCCATCGAAGTCGGCGTGGCGCTGGACGATGACACCAAGTATTGCGCGCTGATCCTGCCCGTTGCGGAGTGGGAACACTGGGACGACGATGCTGAAAAAGTCCACCGCATTGCCCGCGACATTCTCGAAACCCACGGCAAGCCCGTCCGGGAAGTCGCCGCGCACCTGAACCAGCTGTTCGAGGGCAAGACCCTTTATACCGACGCCTGGGGTGTCGACAAGCCCTGGCTCACCACGCTGTTCTACAAGGCGGGCATGAACATGAACTTCAGCGTCAGCCCGCTGGAACTGATCCTGTCCGAAGAACAGATGGCGCGCTGGCATGACACCAAGGACAAACTGCTGGCCGAAGTGAAGAAACACCGCCATCGCGCGAGTTTTGATGCCTGGATCATCCAGGAGACCTGGAAGCGGACGCTGGAGCCAGCGCCCGTCTGAATGCCGGGCAGTGGATCTGCGCTGGGCTGTCCGCTTCGAAATCAGCCTGCCGTCAGCGCTTGCGCCGTGACTCCCGGATGATTTCCTGGCGCACATCGGTGATCTCGCGTGCGCGCGAGTTCCCGACGCCGTTGCAGTGTTCCGTGCGCGGGCAATTGCTGCTGCGCGGGCAGATCACGCGGGCGGGGCGCAGCAGGGCATCTTCGATCCAGGCGATATTCAGCACCCGCGCCACGGCGCGGATGGCTTCGGCTGCGGCCGCGGGAATTTTTCCCTGGCCGCGGTGGCGCACGCATTCTTCGGTGATTTCCGCGACCAGGCTGTCGGCATCGGTGGTATGCGAACGCAGTGCCGGCACCAGGTCGATGCCGACCGACAGCACATGCGGATTGCCGGCCATGTCCGCGGTGCGCCGCGAGTGACAGCAGTAGAGCAGCGACTGGCCGCCGTCGCGCAGCACTGAAATCTGCGAGCCACGATCCGGGCCGCGGGTTTCGTCGAGCATGCGGAACACCGCCCAGTTCGGGCAGGGGTCGCTCACCTGCGCCATGTTGCCCCAGGGCAGGGGGATGCCGTTGCCGCGGTACACCGCGCGCAGAAAGCCGGGCGGATAGGCGTCAAAAAAATGCCAGTACGGATAGGGTGACACCTTGGTCATGCGCCGCATCACGGCCGCCGGCGTGAGTTCGATCTTTTCCCCCGCTTCGACGCGGTAGGACTCGCGCGTCAGGAAGCGCCGGAACGGCACCTTGGGACAGAGCAGCGCGCCGGCAAAAAAGCTGCACTCGAAATCACGCCACGCGTGCAGCACATCCTGCGGGCTCATGCCGGCGCTGGCATTGCCTTCAGGGCTGCCGCCCATCTCGCCGCCGGTGGCGTGCGCCGCCTTCAGGCCGTCACCATCGTGCAGGATCTTGTGGCCGAGGTGGGAGGCAATGTCGAACTTGAGCCGCGCCGGATCGGATTCCAGGGCGCGGTTGAGATAAATCGTGTTCGGGGACTCATAGAACGAGCGCACCATGCTGCGCATCGCGCGATCCTTGTCGCGCGCGAGCACGGGCTTGCGGTCAAACCAGTGCAGCTTCAGGCCATGGTGGCGGCACAGCTTCATCAGGTCTTCGACGTCGAGCGGGAATTTGCGCTGGCCGATGTTTTCCGCGGCGCGTTCGAGGTCGGGGAAATCGTTGCGCGACATCTCCTGGTGCGAGCGGATCAGCAGGTGCGCGAACTGCTGTCCGGTAGTGCCGGTCTGCGCCAGCAGTTCAGGGATCGCGGCCTGCAGCAGTTCCTTCGAAAACAGGAACGCCGGCTCCAGCGGCACCGCCGCCGCGCCGCCGCTGCGCTGTTGGGGGGGCGCGGTGTCGGTTTCCGGATTGTTGTCGAGAAACCAGCGCGGCTCGCGCTGGAACAGCGCCGACAGCAGCTCCAGCACTTCCGCCGAAGGCACGCGTTT
>CAMBCD010000096.1 GCA_945863085.1 Bordetella parapertussis | reverse complement strand
TTTCAGTTTCGTAAGTTCCTGGTTTTCGAAGCGAAGCGGGCTGCGTGCAGCTGCTATCCGGCCGTACTTGGGGTGCTCCATCCACTCCAGCATTCCGCGCTCATGCAGGTGCCGGTCATTGGTAATCTCCGCCAGGTCACGCACCGGAGCACAGGGAATGTGATGTGGTGAAAGAATGGCAAACAGCTCATCACGCTTGTACCGCTCCGCATATTCGCCAACAATCCTGTCGACTTCCTCACTGAGTGTGGCGCGTTTCTTGGCAGTATCGAATCTCGGATCCGACGCCAGACCCTCCCTGCCCATCACTTTCGCAAGGGAGACCCAGTGTTTGTTATTAGTACAAAGGATGGCAATGTATCCGTCTTTCACCTGATAAACGCTATACGGTGCCGACGCCCTTCCGCTATGCGTGTTGCCCGTTCTCTGCTCAAAGTTGACCGCCCTGCCATAATTTCCGGAGGCAAAATACAGTCCAAGACTGGATGCGAGGGAAAAATAGATTGCATCCAGCATCGCCACTTCGACTCTCTGGCCATACCCTGTTTTTTCCCGCTCGTACAGCGCAGTCACCACTGCACCGTAGAGATGGACACCAGCGGAAAAGTCACACAGCGCCGGGCCGATTTTTGTCGGCGGCCCGTCCGGAAACCCCGTAACACTCATCGCCCCCGACATGGCCTGGATCGAAATATCCATGGCCGGGTATTCCCGATAAGGTCCGGTGCTTCCATATCCGGAGCCCGAGGCCACGATGAGCCTGGGATTGACCTCGCGCAGAACTTCATAACCGACACCAAGCTTGTCCAGCTTTCCGGGCAAAAAATTCTCGAGCAGCACATCCGCACGGCGGGCCATATCCAGCAGAATCTCGCGCCCCCGCCTGGTTTTGAGGTTCAAAGTGACCGCCTGCTTGTTTGAATTCAACATGGCAAATGGCAGCGCCGCCCCTCCGATGAGAGTCCGCTGACGCATCGATTCGCCCTCAAGTGGCTCAATTTTTATGATGCGGGCACCGGCCATCGCCATCAGGAATGTTGCATAAGGACCGTTATAAATCTGCCCCAAATCAAGAACCGTAATACCTTGCAGGGGATTGCGCTGATTTATCACTGCTGATCTCCCTTCATCTTTTGGCTAACTCTTCTTGCGCGCCAGAAAAGCAGCCATGAGTTTTGATGGCTCATCGCTGCGACGGGCCTCCACACACATCTCGATGCCACGTCGAATGCTGTCGGTCAATGACATGCGCTCCCAATCCCGCAATAACGACTTCTGCAATCGCACTGCCCGTGCGCCGCTGATCAATAGTGACTGTACCCACTTCTCCACTGCAGCATCCAATTCAGCTGCGGGGACGAGTTTTTGCACAAATCCAAACTGATACATGTCCTTGGCATCGAATATGTCGCCCGTCAGAACCAGTTCAGCCGCGCGCCCCCAGCCCAATAACGAAGGCAGGAGTGCGGCCTCCATGCCGGAAGGCAGACCAACGCGCACCTCGGGCATGCCGAATTTCGCATGATCCGCGGAAGCCCGCATGTCACATGAGGCGGCAAGTTCCATCCCCGCACCCAAACAATAACCATTCACACGTGCAATTACCGGGACGGGACAGCGGCGTATCGAGTCACAGGCGTAATGGGTCAGCGTGTGTTCCTCCTCGGCCTCCTCAACGCTCAGATCTTTCATTTCCGCCAAGTCAGCCCCGGCAATAAAAGACCTGTCGCCCGCCCCGGTCAGCACGACAGCGCGCAGTTTCTCATCCTGGGACAAGCGGGAAAATGCGGTGGCGATTGCCCGTTTTCCCGCCATGCCAAGCGCGTTACGTTTTGCCGGATTGTTGATCGTCACATGGGCCACGCGCCCGGCATCACCCCGTTCATCAATACGGACAAGAACCAGGTCACCACTGTCTGCCGCCGTTTTCATCTACTTTTTCCTTTCGTGCAACTTCCACAAGCCAGAACCGCGGAAACAATAAAGACAAACCCCCTCAACGCGATGGCTGAGGGGGTCTGGCAAAAACGCAAACAGCCGCAAGGGGCCGGGGTAATGCCGCCCGCGGTTCAGTCAGCGACGTCAGGTCGGCAGCGTCAGCGGCAGGCGCTTGACCACCTTGACCCGCTGCACGGTGTCGCCGGCGAGGTGGGTCCAGACCATTGCGTCGCGCACCAGCTTGTCGACACGGGCGTGCATCATGCAGCCTTCGGGGCCGTGGATGTCCATGTTGGCTCGCGTTACGCGCTGCACGACTTCCTGCGAATAATTCATCACCAGCACGTTGTTGCCGTAATCCGGCAGCTTGCGGTCGCGTTCCCAGGCGGTGCGCAACACGAATGAGCGCAGCGCCTCGGTCAGCATATACATCTCGTTCAGTTTCAACTGCACCAGCTGGTGGTCGATGACCAGCTTGCCGGCGCGTTTGTGGTTCCTGGCGAAGTGCATCGCCATGCCAACCGCGTCATCGCAGATGCCCAGGGCATTGGCCGCCAGCTCAATGTCGCCGAACTCGGACTTGTCGGTGGCGCGTGCCTTGACACCGCCGTTGACTTCGCCCACCACGTTGGTATGCGGCACCCGTGCGTTCTCGAATATCAGTTCGCCATTCTGGTAAAACCGCCAGCCGCGTTTATTGAACACCTTGCCGATGCGGAATCCCGGCGTATCCCGCGGTATCAGAAACATCGTGCTGCCTTCGCGGATGCCGACTTCGGGATTGGTCCGCGCATCGACAAAAAACAGCTTGGCGACACTGCCGTTGGCGATGAACATCTTGGTTCCGTTGAGGATCCACTCGTCGCCTTTGCGTTCAGCGCGCAGTTTCCAGCCGGCCTTGGGATCGTTTTCCGGCGGCATGCGGTTGTCGGAACCGGCATTGGCCTCGGTGCCACCCTTGCCCAGCACAAAACCGTCATCAGCGAGGAAGGGTTTCAGGAAACGTTCTTTCTGGTCTTCCGTGCACGAAGCCGCGATCAGGTGGCTCCATTTCCAGCACTGACTGAAAGTCTTGGATACCGAGCTGTCGCCGCGCGCGAGTTCCGCCATCACCAGCGCCTGGGTGACAAAATCCGCCTCGTGTCCGCCCCATGCCCGTGGCACCGCCAACGTGCGAAAACCCAGTTTCGAGCCCTTCTTGATGATCTCCCAGTCAAAAGTGTCCTTGGGATTGGCAATCTGGTCGCGGGCCACCGACAGGGGCCGGATTTCCTCTTCGGCAAACTTCCGCGCCTCCATCTGCCAGCCGCGCTGCTCTTCGTTCAGTGCAAAATCCATTTCAGCTCCTGTCGATTCAGTATCGGTTAATGCCTGCGCCTCAGCGCGCGCAACTCAGCGGTTGTATCCGGCGACTGACTCGGCCACCACCAGCGGTGATGCCAGATCGCAGTCCGCCGAATGCCGCAGCACCAGCGTGTCATGCACATATTTCTGCAGCGGCATGTCACGCATCACAGCCATCGCGCCAAAACATTCAGCAGCCTCAAGCGTCGCGCGATGCAGCGCTTCCGCCGTGAAGGTGCGCGCCACCACCGGCCACGGCAAGTCATTGACGCTGCGGTCGGCGACGGCTTCCGGATGGTCGGTGATCCAGGCGGCTTTCAAAGTCAGGCTGCGCGCCGCCTCGATCTGGATCGCCACGTCGGCGAGTTTCATGCCGATAGCCTGATGCTCAACGATATGGCGTCCGCCCTGCCAGCGCATCTTGGCGTAATCGATCGCCGCCTCGTACGCGGCACGGGCAACACCGATGTTGATCGCCGCCAGCTGCACCATGTGGCGCCCCGCAATACCAGCATGCAGCATGCGCTGCGCAGCATCCGCCGCCAGCACATCGCCTTCCGCCACCTTGCAGTTCTTCAATGTCACGGGTGCCACGGCGCCATGCTGCCAGCGCACACGTTCGCCCTGCCCGCCAAACGGCTGCAGGAATTCGCCGACGCTCAGGCCCGGCGCCGATTGCGGCAGCAGCACGGTAACCGTACCGTCGCCACCGCTGACCTTGGCCTGCACCACAAACAATCCGGCAATCGGCGCATTCGCCACGGAAGGCGCGGTGCCATTGATAATCCAGTCCTTGCCGTCGCGTACCGCGGTCATTTCCGGTGCCGCTATCGTATCGGCGTCCAGCGCCACGGTCTGGTGATAACTCCAGCCCGGGCCGGCAACACCATCGCGGGCAATCAGCGCAATATGAAAACGGTCCTCCGCCTGGAACAACGGCAGCCAGTGTTTGCGCTGGTCATCGTTCATGGCCACGCCCAGCACTTCGCGGGCCAGCAGCGCCGTTTCGCCAAGCACCACGGCAAGATCGACATCCCCGGCCGCCAGTTCCTCGAACAGCATGCAGGTGGTCAGCGTATCGGCGCCGGCACCACCCGCATCCTCGGGCAAACCCAGCCCGCGCAGGCCCATCTGCGCCGCCTGGTCGAGCAGATCCGTCAGCAAAGGCTTCTCAAAAGGCTCCAGCCGCGCCGGGTCGGTGGCCGCAGGTTTCACTTCTCGATTCACAAAATCGCGGACGGCGTCACGGAACTCAATCTGCTCCGGCGTCAATTGCAGGTCATACATGTATTGCTTCCTTTCCTCGGGAATGGAGCTTGATTGCTGCGGATCAATGCCGGCAGCACGCTGAATCAGAATTCTTGCGGTTCTCCGTTGTACGCAATTGCATTGTATTTAGGTTGTGCTGCAGTGCGCCAGCTGATGATGCCCAAAACCGGAAGCAGCGGCAACCGCCACAGGCAGACAACCCACGATACGGACGCCTTCGGTCAGCCCCGCTCAGATCAGGCCGCGCGCAATACCACCATCAACCAGGATCGACTGGCAGGTCACGTAGCTGGTTTTATGCGAAGCGAGAAACACCACCATCGGCGCAATCTCGTCGGGCTGGCCAAAGCGGCCCATCGGAATTTCATGGGTGAATTCATCGACGATGGCAGCCGGCGGCACACCGCGCTCTTTTGCAAGTTTGTCGATGCGATTGGTCCAGAGGCTGGTCATGGTGCGTCCCGGCGACACCGAATTGACACGGATGTTGAAGGGCTGGAATTCGGCGCCCAGCGTTTTCACCATCGCAATCAGACCCGCCTTGTGCACATTGGATACCAGCTGCTGCGGATAAGGCATGCGCGGTCCCGCTGCACCGAGGATGACAATGCGCCCTGCGCCGGATTTTTTCAGCAACTCCAGCGTGGCGCGGATCACCCGCACCGTGCCCATCACGTTGAATTCGTAATTGGCGTACCAGGCCGCATCGTCGAGCTCCCCGAACAAGGCGCGCTGGCTGCCGCCCACGGCCGACACCAGAATGTCGAGCTTCACCGCCTGCTGCTCCAGCCATTGCTGCAGCATCGCAACATCGGCCGCCTTGGTCACATCAGCGGCGAAGCAGCGCACCGGCCGGCCGACGGCCTGCTCCAGCGCTGCTGCAGCCTGCTTCAGCTTTTCAGCATTGCGCGAACAGATGATGACATCAGCGCCTTCTTCAAGCAGCGCCTTGGCGCTTTCGTAACCGATACCTTCGCTGGCGCCGACAACCAGCGCCGTTTCACCCTTGATGCCGAGATCCATCAGTTCACTCCTGAAATAAAAACGCAGACACGGAATCCCGCGTCTGCGCGTGGCGATAGCCGGGGCTGCCGTGCTTATTCGACTTTCGCGCCAGTCAGCTTGATCAGCTTGCCGTACTTCTCGTAATCCGCCTTCAGCGTGGCATTGAACTGATCGACCGTGCTCGGCGACGGATCCAGGGCCTGGTTTTCCAGGTTTTTGACCACATCCGGCAGCGCCAGCGCCTTGTTGATTTCGCTGTTGAGCTTGTCGATGACCGGTTTCGGCGTGCCCGCAGGTGCGAATACCCCGATCCACGGACTCATGTCATAACCCGGCACACCGGCATCAGACAGTGTCGGCACACCCGGCAGCGCCTTGCTCGGCTTGGTTGATCCCAGGCCGAGGGGCCGCAGCTTGCCCCCGCGAATATGATTGATGACCGTGCCGACCGTGGCAAACGAAGCCTGGGTTTCACCGGCCAGCAGCGCGGTCACCTGCGGTGCGCCGCCCTTGTACGGTACATGCACGATATTAATACCGGTCATCGAGATCAGCAGCGCCATCTGCAGGTGCGGCGCGCTGCCGTTGCCCGAGGACGACTAGTTGATCTGACCCGGCCGGGATTTGGCCAGAGCGATGAATTCCTTTGTCGTTTTCACCGGCAGCGAAGGATGCACCGTCAGCACGCCCGGCTGCGCCGACAACATGCCGACACCGGTGAAATCCTTCAGGGTATCGTAAGTCAGTTTCTTGCCGTAGATGTGGGCATTGCCGAGATGGGTCGTCGAATGCACCATGATGGTGTAACCGTCGGGCGCCGCCTTGGCCACGACGTCCGAACCGATCGAGCCCGAGGCACCGCCACGGTTGTCGATCACGAACTGCTGGCCCAGTGATTCCGACAGTTTCTGCATCACCACCCGGCCCACCACGTCGTTCGAGCCGCCGGCCGGCCAGGGTATGACCACGCGCACCACCTTGGAAGGATAGTTCTGCGCCTGCGCCGCGAGCGGCGCGCCGAACATCGTGACCAGCGCGATGCCGGCCATGCTGAATGCCTGTTTCATGAATATTCTCCTCCGGAATACGCCTGCGAAAGTCGCGCAGGATGCAGTCGATTATCCGAAAAACATCCGCCTCTCACAATGTTCAGGGCAAAAAAAAGCCGGTGACGGGCACCGGCTTTGCACGATGTGGTCGAAAAACGCGTTCAGCCCGCCTTCGCGCCGGTTTCCTTGATCAGCTTGCCATACTTGTCGTAGTCAGCTTTCAGGCGCGCAGCAAACTGTTCCGGTGTCATGAACATCGGGTCCAGCGTCTGCGCGCCCAGCCTGTCGGCCACACTCTTGTCCTTCATCGCCTTCTGGATCTCGGCATTCAGGCGGTCAACGATGGCTTTCGGCGTGTTGGCGGGGGCAAAGCTGCCAACCCATGCCGTGAACTCGTACCCTTTGACGGTCTCGGCGATCGCCGGCACATCCGGATATTGCGAGATGCGCGCATCGGAAGTCACTGCAACCGGGCGCAGGCGCTTCGAGCTGATGTGCGGGATGACGGAACCGACGGTCGCCGTCATTGCCTGCACTTCGCCGGAAGAGATTGCCACCGCCGCCGGGCCGCCGCCCTTGTACGGCACATGGACCATCCTGGTGCCGGTCATCGAATTGATCAGCGCCATCGCAAGATGCACGAAGCTGCCGTTGCCCGACGATGCATAGGTGATGTCGTTCGGGCGCTTGCGGCCAAGCTCGACGAATTCCTTGACGGTTTTCACCGGCAGCGAGGGATGCACCACCAGCATGCCGACTTGCCGACCCAGCGGCGAAATGCCGACAAAATCCTTCAGCGTGTCATACGGCACCTTGCTGTAGAGATGCGGATTCGAGATATGGGTCGCGGAGTGCACCAGGATGGTGTAGCCGTCGGCCGGGCTTTTCGCCACCACGTCGGAGCCGACGATTCCCGAGGCGCCGCCGCGGTTGTCGATGACAAACTGCTGACCGGTGTTTTCGGTGAGTTTCTGCGCGACAATGCGCCCGGCGATGTCATTGGCCCCGCCCGGCGGCCATGCAATGATTACTCTCACCGGTTTTGCCGGATAGGTCTGCGCCATCGCGGCAACCGGCGCAAACAACGCCATGCCCAGCGCAAGCATCATGGTATAAAAAATCGCTTTCATCATTTGCGTTCTCCAGGATTAGGAATCTGCAGCACACCATGTGCAGACGCGGATTATCCGTGATAACAGACCCGGACTCCAATGCCGCCGCGGGAGAAGGCAAAAAAAGCCCGCCCTTCCGGGCGGGCACGGACATGTTGCAACAGGTCAGTCGACGCGCGCGCCGCTTTCCTTGACGACTTTGGCGTACTTGTCGTAATCGGACTTGATGCGCACGGCAAACTGCTCCGGCGACATATGCATCGGGTCCAGCGTTTGCGTGCTGAGCTTGGACGCCACGCCCGGATCAGCCAGCGCCTTGCCGAGCAAGCTGTTCAGGGTATCCACAACGGCCTTGGGTGTTCCCGCGGGGACAAAACAGCCCACCCAGGCGGTGAACTCATAACCCGGCACGAACTCCGCAATTGCCGGCACATCCGGGTACTGGGTCGTACGCTTGTCGGAACTGACGCCCAGCCCGCGGATGCGATTTGACTTCAGGTGTGGCGTCAGCGAACCGATGGTCGCCAGCTGTGCCTGGGTCTCACCGGCGACCAGCGCCGCGGCCGACGGACCACCGCCTTTGTACGGCACGTGGATCATCTTGATGCCGGCCATCGAGGCCATCAGCGCCATGGAAAGATGCACGTAGCTGCCGTTGCCGGCGGAACCGTAAACGATTTCCCCAGGCCGTTTCTTCGCCAGCGCAACAAAATCCTTGCCTGTTTTGGTCGGCAACGACGGGTGCACGACCAGCATGCCCACCTGCCGCGCCAGCGGCGTTACGCCGATGAAATCCTTGAGCACGTCATAGTTCAGCTTCTTGTAGAGGTGGGCATTGGCAACGTGGGTGGTGGATTGCACCATCGCGGTATAACCATCCGCCGGGCTCTTCGCGACAATCTCGGAGCCGATCTGGCCGGCTGCACCGCCGCGGTTGTCGATGATGAATTGCTGCCCGGCGATATC
>CAMBCD010000095.1 GCA_945863085.1 Bordetella parapertussis | reverse complement strand
GCCGCGATTTCTCCGGCAGGCTGGCGGCGATCCGTGCCCGGGTGACACCCGGCGGCAGCCCCGGCTGGGGCGCGTCCACCGGCTCCGTGTTTCGCACCGGTCCCTCAGACCTGTGCAATACCGAGCGGCCGATTGCGGAGCAGGCGCAGTGGCTGATGCAGCAGAATCCCGATTACCTGATCAGCGTCGCGTCCAATGTCCAGGAGCTGGCGCGCCACTGCGGCAAGCACGGCCTGCGGCCGTCGCGGCTGTGCGAAGTGCGCACCTACGGCGAAGCGCTGCATCCCGATGCGCGCGCGGAAATCCGCGCGGCATGGGGGGTGCCGGTGACCGACATGTATTCCTGTCGCGAAGCGGGGTACCTCGCGCTGCAATGTCCGGAACACGAGCATTATCATGTGCAGGCCGAGGGGGTGTACCTGGAATTGCTGGATCATCGCGGCCAGCCCTGTGCGCCCGGTGCACTCGGACGCGTGGTGATCACGGTGCTGCACAATTTCGCCACGCCGCTGATCCGTTATGACATCGGCGACTATGCCGAGGCCGGCGAACCCTGCGACTGCGGCCGCAATCTGCCGGTGATCCGGCGCATCGTCGGCCGTGTGCGCAACATGCTGCGGCTGCCCGGCGGCGGCATGCGCCATCCGCGATTCGGTGAAGCGCAGTTCGGCGGCATTGCGCCGGTACGGCAATTCCAGGTGGTGCAGAAAACCCTGCAGGACATCGAAGTGGCGCTGGTCGTCGCCCGTCCTTTGACAGCAGCGGAGGAGGACACGCTGCGCGCGCTGATCCTGAAAAATCTGGCGCATCCGTTCACGGTGTCATTTATCTACCGCGATGACATCCCGCGTTCTGCGGGCGGCAAATACGAGGATTTCCGTTCGGAAGTTGTGACAGGAATGAGGGCATGAGCGCAGCGCCCGGCAAAGTTGGCCAAAATACAATCATGCAAAAATCTGTACACACCGCCGTTCCGGTCAGCGCCCTGCAGGATGTGTTGTGGCCGGCGATGCCCGACGACGCTGCTGCCCGGATGCTGGCGCTGCAGTACCAGTTCGAGCAGAGTCAATGGTGGCCCCTGGAGCGGCTGCATGAATTGCAGTTGCAGCAGTTTGCGCAGGTATTCCGCCATGCGGTGGCAACGGTGCCGTTTTACCGGGAACGTTTCGCGCCCTGGTCCGGCGCTGCGATGTCCTGGGAACGGTATCGCGAACTGCCGGTGAGTCCGCGCCGCGACATACAGCTTGCCGGCACGGCGATGCACAGCTCGGCGCCGCCGCAGGCGCATGGTCTGGGGATTTCGACACAGTCGTCGGGGTCGACCGGGAGCCCGATGGTGACGCTCGGCACCGCGTGGACCCAGATGCTGTGGAGCGCGCTGCTGCTGCGCGACCATATCTGGCATCGCCGCGAGTTCGACGGCAAACTCGCGGCGATCCGCAGCAAGGCCGGGAACAACCGCTTCGAAAACTGGGGGCCGGCGACCGCCGCCTTCGTTACCGGCCCTTCGCTCGTGTCTGGCCTGGGCGCAGACCTTGACGAACAACTGCGCTGGCTGGTGAAGGAGAACCCGGAATACATTCTCGCGTTTCCGACCATCGTGCATGCCCTCGTGCAGCGCAGTCTTGACCTAGGCGTGTGCTTGACGCGGCTGAAGCAGGTGCGGACCTATGGCGAGACCCTGAATCCGGGCTTGCGCGATCTCGTGCGCGGAGCCTGGGGGGTCGGCATCGTGGACAGCTACAGCTCGGAGGAACTCGGCTACATTGCGCTGCAGTGCCCGCAGCAGGAGGGCGTCTACCATGTGCAGGCGGAGAGCATCATCCTCGAGGTGCTCGGGCCCGACGGACGTACCTGCGTGCCGGGCGAAACGGGGCAGGTGGTGGTATCGACCCTGCACAATTTTGCGATGCCGCTGCTGCGCTACGCCAGCGGCGACTATGCGGAGGTCGGCGAACCTTGCGCCTGTGGTCGCGGCCTGCCGGTGTTGCGGCGTATTGCCGGCCGCCAGCGCAACATGCTGCGGCGGCCGGACGGCCTGCGCTATTGGCCGACGCTTCCGATATCCGACTGGGGCGGCATTGCGCCGATCCTGCAGATCCAGTTGGTGCAGGACGCGATCGACCACGTCGAGGCGCGGGTGGTCATGCCGCGGGATTTTACCGGCGACGAGGGCGACCGGCTGGCTGCAGCGCTGCTTGATTGTCTCGGTTATCCGTTCCGGATGACGCTGACCCGCGTTGACGCGATACCGCGCGGTGCCGGCCAGAAATACGAGGATTTCGTGTCGCTGCTCGACTGAGTGGCGTTCAGCGGAGTCGCCGAAGCAGGTACTGCAGCGCGAGGTTGTCGAAGAGTGCGGAGCCCGTGGACACAAACAGCCGCGGACGTCCGTCGCCCTGTGCAGCGCCGCGGCGAAGCAGCGTGCCGAGGTCGGTCAGGTCGTCCTCCCCAATCAGGCTGCGCGCGATCCAGTCCCTGAGGTCGCCGAAACGGGCTGAGTCCGGTGTGTCGACGAAAATGTCGGCGGTTCCGGCCCAGCGTGTATCGAGTTCGCTCTGGTGGTCGATGTCTGCGCCGAGGCTGATCACGAGATCGGCCTGCCAGGCCGGTGGCGCACAAAGCGGGCGGTTGCTGTTGGTGGCGAGCACGACGATGTCGGTATCCGGGAGTTCGCCGACCGCAGCCGCGCGGCTGGCGCAGCCGGGCGTCCGTGCAGACAGCGCAGCGGCTGCAGCCTCGGCGCGGACCGGATCGCGGTCAGCGAAGACGACTTCGCGGATGCCGCAGGCCGCCGTAGCATACAGGGCCGCGTAGTAGCCGACGCGGCCGCTACCGATCACGGTAAGCCGGCTGCGGCGCCTCGCGAGCAAGTGCATCGAAATGGCTGCGCAGAGGCCGGTGCGCGCCGAGGACAGCAGGCAGGCATCGACGATGTGGGTGACGAAATTTTCCACGGGATCGATCACCAACGCCTTGCCAACGGTGATCTGGTCCTGCACCTTCCGCTGCGCGATATTGGTGCCGACGAGTTTCACCGTCTTGGTGACATTGCCGTTGCCGCGGACGATGCAGGGCATGATCCGGAAGTCGGAATCGGTGCCGGGGTCGCCGAAGACCTGCTTCGGCGGCAGATCAAGCGCAAGTCGCCCCTCGGCGACGTCGTGCAGGGCCTGCAGCATGTGGGCGAAACAGTCTGCCGGATCGCGGGTCAGCGCCTCGTGCACTTCGGCATCGCTGACATGGGTGCAGGGTTCGCGCGATGTGCGCAGCACGCGCTGTTCGGGGTTTTCCGGAACAGGAGCGTTCATGGCGCGGCTCTCTGCAGGCTTTTCATCCATTCATTCGCCTGGCGGTCGGCCTCCCGGCGCTGCGCACCCGACAGCTCTGCAGCGAGAGCTTCCAGGTTCTGCTGCGCGCGGTCGTCGCCCTGCAGCGCCGCGACCTTGACCCAGTAGTAGGCTTCCTGCGGATGGCGCGCGACGCCCCGGCCTTCGTGCAGCAACAGGCCAAGGTTGTATTGCGCGAGTACATGGCCGCGGCGTGCCGCTTCACGGAACCAGCGCGCGGCGCGTGCCGGATCAGCGGCCACACCTTCGCCCTGTACATAAGTCAGCCCGAGGTTGAATTGCGCGCCCGGGTCGTTCTGCGCGGCGGCGAAATTCCACCAGCGGTGGGCTTCGGCGAGGTTTTTGGCGACGCCGTAGCCGCGCGCGTACATCAGGCCAAGGCTGGTCTGGGCGCGGGGATCGCCGGTTTTGGCCAATCTGCGGTACCAGTCCGCGGCCTTGGTGAAATCCTGTTCGGCGCCGTCCTGCCCTGCGTAATAGGCTTCGGCCAGCGCGCGCATTGCTCCGCGATCGCCGGCATCGGCGCGTACGGTGAGGTCATTGATGGTGATTGGTGATTCTGCCGCCTGCGCGCCGCAGGCTGCGCAGAGCAGTAGCAGCGCGGCCAGCCTAAGCGGCCACGCGATCATGGATCTCGAAGCGGTAATCATGGGCATGGCGTTCATCCTTGCCAAAACGCTGCGTGCTGTGCACGTGCCATTGCGCGGCATCGAATTCAGGCATCTGCGTGTCACCGGTGGGTTCGGCATCAACGACGGTCAGGTAAATGCGGTCGGCTTTGGGCATGGCGGCGCGATAGAGTTCGCCGCCGCCAATAACAAAAATTTCGCTGTCACCCGCGCACAACGCGACGGCCTCATCCAGCGTATGCGCGATTTTTGCACCGGGAATGACGTAATCCTTCTGCCGTGTGACGATGACCGTGGTGCGGCCGGGCAGCAGCCGGTTGATCGACTCGTAGGTCTTGCGGCCCATGATGATGTGGTGGCCCATGGTCACCGACTTGAACAACTGCAGTTCATTGGGCAGATGCCAAGGAATCCTGCCGTCGGCGCCGATGACGCGGTTTTTTGCCATGGCGACGATCAATGAAAGGCGGGATTGAGGATTGGGGATTGAGGATTGAGTGGTCACGACCGAACCCTACACGGCGACAGGCGCGCGAATGGCCGGATGCGGATCGTAGTTTTCCAGCGTGAAGTCTTCGTATTTGAAGGCGAACAGGTCTTTGACCGCCGGATTGAGTTGCATCACCGGCAGTGGCCTCGGTGCGCGCGACAGTTGCTCTTCCACCTGTTTCATGTGGTTCAGGTAGATGTGGGTATCGCCGAAGGTGTGCACAAAATCGCCCGGTTTCAGTCCGCAAACCTGCGCGATCATCAGTGTCAGCAGTGCGTAGGACGCGATGTTGAAGGGCACGCCGAGGAACATGTCGGCACTGCGCTGGTAAAGCTGGCAGGAGAGTTTGCCGTCTGCAACATAGAACTGGAAAAACGCGTGGCAGGGCATCAGCGCCATCTGGTCGAGCTGGGCGACGTTCCACGCCGACACGATCATGCGCCGCGAATCCGGGTTTTTACGCAGTTGCTCCAGCACTTGTGTGATCTGGTCGATGTGGCGGCCGTCGGCTGCTGGCCAGGAACGCCACTGGTAGCCGTAGACCGGGCCGAGATCGCCGTCAGTACGCGCCCATTCGTTCCAGATGCTGACGCCGTTGTCCTGCAGGTATTTGACGTTGGTATCACCCTTCAGGAACCAGAGCAGTTCATGGATGATCGACTTCAGGTGCACTTTTTTGGTCGTTACCAGCGGAAAGCCTGCACTCAGATCAAAACGCAGCTGGGCGCCGAACACGGAAACCGTGCCGGTGCCGGTGCGGTCGGATTTGTGCGTGCCCTTGTCCAGCACATGGCGCAGCAGGTCGAGGTAGAGTCGCATTGCTTTGGGGTATGGGATCAGTTGATTGACGAACTGATTTTAACAGGCCGTGACCGCTATAATCGGCGCGAAATACTTCACGGGAAATCCCATTATGCTGGCCAAGTTGCATACTCAGGGCAGTCTGCCCGCCGCGCGCGAACTCGCGAAGGCAAAACACCTGCTGATCGTGGCGCCTGCCGGCACTGCGCCATCGACGCTGCCGCTGGGCGACACGCTGGCCCGCGCCTTGTCCCGCCGCGGCAAAAAAAACCTGGATGTGACCGTCAGTGCGCAGACGCCGGAGGGCGCGCTCGCGGTATGGGTGGCGCCGGATCTGAAAAAATCCGTATTCGAGCAGCAGACCGCCATGCGCAAGGCGGTGGGGACGCTGCTCGCCGAACATCCGGAAGAGATCACGGTGCTGGTCTCGGGTCCTGGCACATCACGGCGCGTGCTGGCAGAACTTGCTGCTTATGTGTTGTGGGTCAACGGCACAGCGCTGCCCCAGCGCAAGAAAAAATCCGCAGGGAAATCTTTGCGCAGGATCCTGATGTGGGGGCATAAATCTGCCGACGGGTTTGCGCAGGCGCGTGCGGTGGCGGAAGGCAGTCAGCTGTGCCGTGAGCTGACGGTATCGGCACCGAACGAGTTGACGCCCGGCGCCTACCGGCAGCGTTTGCGCGGGATGGCACGCGAATACGGCTGGACGCGCGAAGAATATGACTACAAACGCCTGAAACGCATGGGTGCCGGCGCGTTCTGCGCGGTGGCGCAGGGCAGCGATCAGGATGACGCGGCCATTGTGCGCCTGCGTTACCGGCCGCGCGGCGCGACCAAAACCGTGGCGCTGGTGGGCAAGGGTATCTGCTTTGATACCGGCGGGCATAACCTGAAACCCGCGCGTTACATGCAGGGCATGCATGAAGACATGAACGGTTCAGCGGTGGCGCTGGGCATCCTCACCGCGGCGACCGAGGCCAAACTGAAGGTCAATATCGACTGCTGGCTGGCACTGGCGCAGAACCACCTGAGCCCGCGCGCGTACAAGCAGAACGACATTGTCACCGCGTTGAACGGCACCACCATCGAGATCGTTCACACCGACGCCGAGGGCCGCATGGTGCTGGCCGACACGCTGACCCTGGCGGCGCGCGCCAAGCCGGACGTGATGGTCGATTTTGCGACGCTGACCGGTTCCATGCATGTCGCGCTGGGCAGCCGTTACAGCGGTATTTTTGCGACCAGCGATGAACTGGCAGAGTTTGCGCTGCAGGCGGGTGTCGCATCCGGTGAGCGCCTCTGCGCTTTCCCGATGGATGAGGATTACGACAGTGCGCTCGACAGCACCGTGGCCGACGTCAGGCAGTGCACGCTGGACGGCGAGGCGGACCACATTCTTGCCGCGCGGCTGCTGCAGCGCTTCACTGACAAGACGCCGTGGATTCACATGGATCTGTCGGCGCATGGCTGCAAAGGTGGTCTGGGTGCGGTGGCGACGGACTGCACCGGTTTTGGTGTGGCCTGGGGCAAGCTGTTCCTTGCCGGCTATGAACGGGACTGAGCGCCTCTTTCAGCCCCGCTTCTTGTCCCAAACGTAGCGGACCAATCGCTGCCAGCGGTTCTGCGGCTGCTTCAGTGCATTGGGGCCGCGGCTGATCTGGTCACGCGTGTGACTTTTTTTCACCAGCTCGTGCAGCTCGCGCATGTTCATGCCGCCGGGGCCCTTGATCTGTTCCGGGTCGGTTTTGTCGGGATCGGGTTTGTCGCTCATGCGCTGACTCTTTTTACCTCGTCGGGGGGCGGTGACGGCTATGTTAAACTTCGTGCTTGATTTTAATGGAGTTTTTACGTCATGTCGGGCAGCACGCTGGGTACCCTGTTCTGCGTCACTTCCTTTGGTGAATCCCACGGGCCGGCGATCGGCTGTGTGGTGGACGGCTGTCCGCCGGGACTGGCGCTGAGCGAAGCCGACATCCAGCTTGAACTCGACCGCCGCAAGCCCGGCACTTCGCGCCATGTCACGCAGCGCCGCGAGGAAGACAAGGTTGAAATTCTTTCGGGCGTGTTCGAAGGCAAAACCACGGGCACACCGATCGGCCTGCTGATCCGCAACACCGACCAGCGCAGCAAGGACTACGGCAAGATCAAGGAGCTGTTCCGTCCGGGCCACGCCGATTACACCTATTGGCAGAAATACGGCGTTCGCGATTACCGCGGCGGCGGGCGGCAGTCCGCGCGCGAGACCGCGGTGCGCGTCGCCGCCGGCGCCATCGCCAAAAAATGGCTGCATGAAAAATACGGCACGGTGATCCGCGGCTATATGTCGCAGCTCGGCCCGGTGGAGATTCCCTTCGTCACCTGGGATGAGGTCGGCAATAATCCCTTCTTCGCGCCAAACGCGCAGATCGTCGATGAGCTTGAGACCTTCATGGACAAGCTGCGCAAGTCCGGTGATTCGGTCGGCGCAAAAATCACGACGGTTGCCACTGGAGTGCCGGTGGGTCTGGGCGAGCCGGTGTACGGCAAGCTCGATGCCGATATCGCCTGGAACATTATGAGCATCAATGCGGTGAAGGGCGTCGAGATCGGCGCCGGTTTCGCGTCGATCAGTCAGCGCGGCACCGAACACTCGGATGAAATGACGCCGCAGGGTTTTGTCAGCAACAACGCCGGCGGCGTGCTCGGCGGCATCTCGACCGGACAGGATCTCATCGTCAATGTCGCGGTGAAGCCGACCTCGAGCATTCGCCTTGCGCGTCACACCATCGACACCGCGGGCAAGGCCGCGATGATCGAAACCCACGGTCGTCACGATCCCTGCGTCGGCATCCGCGCCACGCCGATCTGCGAAGCCATGCTGGCGCTGACGCTGATGGATCACGCCTTGCGCCATCGCGCGCAGAACGCCGATGTGAACACCGGCACGCCGGTGATTGCCGCGCAGGCACCGCAGTCGGTGATCGACAAGCTGCGCGCGGCAGCTGCGGCGGAAAATCCGGATCCGGACGAAGCCTGAGAGATCAATTTAAATTCTTTTAAAAACAAATACTTGTAATATTTCATGGATGCAGGTGAATGCGCCTCATCTGTTCGCATAAACAAAAGGGCCCGCTGCAGACAGCGAGCCCTTTTGATTCTGGGGAGGGGCTAGTTTCACCGCTGCAGGCGCTCTAGGCAGCATCAGCTACTACCGGTATGATTTTTGGCGTTCGGATTGTGGAATGGATGATCGAATGGTCACTTCTCGCATTCTGGTGTGCTTGATACTGTCCATGCTGGCTGTTTCATTCAGGCCCGCGTGGAGTGCGCCGGACTATGTGCCGGGAGATGAATCGCTCCAGCGGATGAGGTTAAGCGAAGCCCGCAAAGTGGTTCGCGAGAGGCAGCCTGCCCAGGTTGGTTGCTTCAATTGCACGTATATCGCGATTCGAGGCATCCGAATCGATGAAGGGCGACAACTGCAGGTTGTGCGGGCCGATAATGAAAAGCCGCTTTTCTTTCCGCTGCTGTCGTTGAAGCTTGAGGTTGAAAAGTTTGC
>CAMBCD010000094.1 GCA_945863085.1 Bordetella parapertussis | reverse complement strand
GGCCGCAAGCTGATGGTGCTGCGCGCGATGCTCGGCATCGGTGCCGCCATGATGGTGATGCCGCTTGCCGAAACGCCGCTGTCGTTTGCGGCCCTGCTGATGCTGGTCGCCGTGTTCAACGGTTTCACGCCCGCCGGCGTTTCGCTGCTGGTGGCCAATACCCCGCCTCAGCGCATCGGCAGCGTGGTGGCGCTGGCACAGACCGGCGGGCTGATCGGTCAGACGCTGGGGCCGGCGCTCGGCGCGGCACTGATCGCGATGCTCGACCAGCAGAACCGTGTGTTCTGGATCAGCGCTGCTTTCATGTTTATCGGTGGTGTGCTGGTCACGTTTTATGTCGGCGAAGTCAAGCAGCTGGCGGCTGGCCCGTGGCGCACACGATGGATCGGTGGTTTGCGCGACCTGCTGGTGGTGCCGCGCATCGGTCTGCTCTACCTGCTCGGCTTCCTGTTCATGATCATGTGGTACGGCGGCGTCACGGTGATCACCCTGTTTGTGCTGCGATTGCTCGAGGCGCAGGGCGCGGATGCCGCCCAGGAGGCTTTCTGGGTGGGGGCGGCAGCGATGGCCATGGCGGCCGGAACTGTCATTGCGCTGCCGTTGTGGGGGCGGGCGCTCGACCGCGTCGGGCCGGGCAGGGTGATGGTGATCGCATCCGTCGCGACCATCGTGACCCATCTGCCTCTCTTGGTGATAGACACGCCGCTGCAGCTGGTCATTGCGCGAGCGGCCTTCGGCCTGAGCGCGGCGGCGATGCCGACGGCCATCGTGCAGCTGATCCGCATCCATGCGCCGGCCGGCACGGATGCGCGGGCGATTTCCTATTCGACGGCGTTCCAGTTTTTTGCGATGGGTTTTGCACCGTTCGCCGCAGGCCTGATCGGACCGGTGTTCGGGCTGCGCGTTTATTTCGCGCTGACCATACTGGCGATGGCGGGCGGGCTGGTGCTGTGGCTGCGGGCTGTCAGAAAAGAGCCACAGAGGAATAAGAGTAAATATTGATTCGTCATTCCGGCAAAAGCCGGAATCCAGGACTTTAAAGGCATCGGCCTTGCGGCCGACTCTGGATGCCGGCTTGCGCCGGCATGACGGCTAGTTTGCTTTCAGGTTCGCCGCCCGGATCACTTTGCCCCATTTCGCCGATTCAGACTTGATATAGGCGGTGAATTCATCGGGGGTGGAACTTGCCGCGTCTATACCCCGCATCAGCAGTGCATCGCGGACGTCCGGCGAACGCAATACTGCCGTCAGGTCCTTGTGCAGGCGGCTGATGATGGCTTGCGGTGTGCCTGCGGGCGCCATCATGCCGTACCAGTTGCTGGCCTCATAACCCTTGAGGCCCGGGGTCTCGGCGACTGTCGGCACATCGGGCAGTGCCGTGGAACGTTTGGCGCCGGTCACCGCCAGAGCCACCGCGCGGCCGGCTTTGACCGGGGGCACTCCGGTGGAAATGACCGCCACGAATATCGGCACCTGGCCGCCGAGCAGGTCGCCCAGTGCCGGTCCGCCGCCCTTGTAAGGGATATGCACCATGTCGACCTTGGCCATGGACTTGAACAATTCACCGGCAAGATGTCCGGGACTGCCCAGTCCCGATGAGGCGTAATTCAGCGAGCCCGGTTTCTGCTTCGCGAGTTTGATCAGGTCGGGGATGGACTTGGCGGCGACGGTCGGGTGTACGAGGAACATGTTCTGCAGCTGCACGGCCATCGAGATCGTCGAAAAATCCTTGATCGGGTCGTAGGGCACCTTGGTGATGGTGGGGCTGATCACCAGTGCACCCAGTGTGCCGAGGTGCAGGTTGTAACCGTCAGGGGTCGCGTTCGCCGCAAGTTCTGCGCCGATGGTGCCGTTGGCGCCGGCACGGTTGTCGATGACGACCTGTTGTTTCAGGGCTTCACCCAGCTTGGGTCCGATGACGCGCGCCACGAGGTCGGTGGCGCCGCCGGGCGGGAAACCGATGATCAGTCGTACCGGGCGCACCGGATAGTCTTCTGCGGCAACGCCGCCTGCAGCCAGTGTCAGCAGTGCCGCGCAAGCCGCGGCGAGCGCTGTTCCGAGTTTGTGTTGCCGGGTCATCAATCAATTCCTCCCGTGTTATTGTTCGGCCTGCTCATGTGTTCCGGCGACCGTGGGGAGATTATACGAGCGCCCCGCCGCAGATGCACGGTGCCGATAACGGCGATAACGCCACAGGAGGAAATCCCGATGACGGGTCCCGATTTGCTGCGGTTGCGCACTTTGCTGGGCGACTACCCCAACACCACAGCCCTGAAGCAGGGTGTGGTGGCGTCGCCGCGCCTTGGATTCGATTTTTTTGCTGAAAAGCTGCCGCAGAACTCGTTCAAGGCCGTGGTGCGCGGGGAATTCCACATTGCCGAACTGGCCATCGTGACCTACCTGCAGGCACTGTCTCATGGCAAACCGCTGGTGCTGTTGCCGGCGGTAGTGATGGCCATTCCGCCGCATCCCTGCCTGGCGTACAACAGCGCGCAGGGCGTACTGCGCCCCGCGGACCTTGCCGGCAAACGCATCGGCATTCGCGCCCATTCGGTGACCACCGTGGCCTGGGTGCGCGGCATCCTCGCCAACGATTACGGCGTCGACCTCGACCGCGTGCAATGGGTGGCCTTCGAGGATCCGCATGTGCCGGAATGCGTGGAGCCGCCGAATGTTGCGCGCGCAGCGCCGGGAAAAACCCTGGTCTGCATGCTGCGCGACGGCGAGCTTGATGCCGGCGTGGTGTCGGTTGCAGACCAGAAAGACGGCCTGCTGCAAGCGGTGATTCCCGATCCGCAGACGGCATTGCAGCGCTGGCGTGAACGGCACAACGCAAGGCCACTGAACCATGTCGTGGTATTGCATCGTGATCTGGCCCGCACGCAGCCCTGGATGGCGGAGGAAATGGTGCAATTGCTGCAGAGAAGTGCCGCGCAGGCGCCGGACATGCCGGGTGCTGATTCCATTCAATGCGGCATCGAAGCACTGCGGCCCACGCTGGACTTGATCATCCACTATGCGTTCCAGCAGCAGTTGATCCCGCGGCGTTTTGCCGTGGACGAACTGTTCAACATGTGAAATCGCGGGCTTGCAAGGGGTGAGCGTGGGCCGTTGCGCAGGTATAATCCGCGCACATTTTCAAGAGCCCAATTTAATGAGCGAAAGCCCATCCATGCTGGATACAAACAAAATCTGGGACCTGCTGGTCGTCGGTGGCGGCAACGCGGCCCTGTGCGCGGCGCTGATGGCGCGCGAAGCCGGTTGCAGCGTCATGCTGCTTGAAGGCGCGCCCAAACCCTTCCGCGGCGGCAACAGCCGGCACACCCGCAACCTGCGCTGCATGCACGAAGAACCGCAGGACATCCTCACCGGCGCCTACCCCGAAGAGGAATACTGGCAGGATCTGCTGAAGGTCACCGGCGGCCTGACCAGCGAGCACCTCGCACGAATCACGCTGAAACACACTTCCATGTGCCGGCCGTGGATGTACAAACATGGTGTGCGTTTCCAGCCGCCGCTGGGCGGTACGCTGCACCTGTCGCGCACCAACGCGTTTTTTCTCGGTGGCGGCAAGGCGCTGGTCAATGCCTATTACCATTCCGCCGAACAGCTGGGCGTTTCGATTCATTACGAAGCCAGGATCACCGACCTTGAAATCGACGGCGACAGCTTCAAGTCGGCGACCTTCACCTACGAAGGTGCCGAACACAAAGTGCGTGCCAAGGCGGTGGTGATTGCCTGCGGCGGTTTCCAGGCCAACCTCGAATGGCTGGAAGAGGCCTGGGGTCCCGCAGCGAAGAACTTCCTGGTGCGCGGCACGCCGTACAACCGCGGTGATGTATTGAAAGTGTTGCTCGCCAAGGGCGCCAAACCCATCAGTGATGCGATGCAGGGACATTGCGTTGCGATCGATGCACGTTCACCGAAATACGACGGCGGCATTATCACCCGTGTCGACGCGGTGTCGCTGGGCATCGTAGTCAATAAAAATGCGCAGCGCTTCTACGACGAGGGTGAGGATTTCTGGCCCAAACGTTATGCGATCTGGGGCCGCCTCGTGGCGGGGCAACCCGACCAGATTGGTTATTCGATCATCGACGCCAAGGCCATGGGCAAGTTCATGCCGCCGGTGTATCCGCCGATCCGCGCAAAAACCTTACGTGAGCTGGCGACCAAACTCGAAATCAATCCGGATGCGCTGGAAAAAACCGTCGCTGAATTCAATGCGGCTGTAAGACCTGGAACTTTTGACCACACCATCCAGGACGATTGTGTGACCGAGGGCATCACGCCGGCGAAAACCCACTGGGCGCTGAAACTCGATACCCCCCCGTATTTCGGTTATCCGCTGCGGCCCGGCATCACTTTCACTTATCTCGGGGTCACCGTCGACGACAAGTCGCGGATGATCCTGCAGGACGACAAGCCCTGCAAAAACATCTTCGCGGCAGGGGAAATCATGGCAGGCAATGTATTGGGCAAGGGCTACCTGGCGGGCATCGGCATGTCCATCGGCACCACCTTCGGACGCATCGCGGGCGAGGAGGCGGCAAAATATGTTCGCGGCTGAAGACCAACCGATGACCCTCGACGAACTGATCGAGGACGCACAGCGCGTACTGCGCATCTGCAACGCCTGCCGTTACTGTGAAGGGTACTGTGCGGTGTTCCCGGCACTGGCGCGCCGTCTCGAATTCACCGAGAACGATGTCCTGTATCTCGGCAACCTGTGCCACAACTGCGGCTCCTGCCTCTATGCCTGCCAGTTTTCGCCGCCGCATGAATTCCAGGTCAATTTCCCGAAACTGATGGCCAAGGCGCGCGGCCACACCTATCGCAAGTACGCCTGGCCCGGTTTCCTCGGCAAGTTGTACGAAAACAACGGTGTTGCCGTGAGCCTGATTTCGGCGCTGAGCATTGCGCTGCTGTTCTGGCTGGCGGGGGCCTTGTCGAATCCGGAACGTTTTTTCGCCGCACACAGCGACGCGCAGGGCTCGTTCTACGCGCTGATGCCGCACAACCTGATGGCGGGGGTGTTCGGCGCAGTGTCACTGTTCGCGGGGTTTGCGCTGTTGATGGGTTTCCTGCGCTTCTGGCCGTACATGGGCGAGGAGCTGGCGGACTTTTTCAAGGGCGGGCCGCTGGGTGAGGGCGTGCATGACGCGCTGACGCTGAAAAACCTCGGTGGTGGCAGCGACAAGGAAGGTTGTACCTATCCGACCGAACAGAAATCCTTCGCGCGCAAGATTTACCATCACTTCACCTTCTACGGTTTCATGCTGTGTTTTGCCGCGACCAGCGTGGCGACGCTGTACCACTATGTGTTCGGCCAGCCGGCGCCTTACCCGGTGACCAGCCTGCCGGTGCTGCTCGGCATCGTTGGTGGTATTGGTTTGTTGATCGGACCGGCGGGGCTGTTGTGGATCAAACACCAGCGCGATCCCGAATTCAAAGTGCCGGAGCAGACCGGCATGGACGCGGGTTTCCTGGTGCTGTTGTTCATGATCAGCCTGACCGGCCTCGGCCTGCTGATCTGGCGCGAAAGTGGCGCGATGGGCACCTGGCTCGCGATTCACCTCGGTTTTGTGTTGGCACTTTTCCTGACCATGCCCTACGGCAAATTCGTGCACGGCATGTACCGGCTGGCGGCACTGGTGCGTTACCACCTCGAGCGGCGGCGGCCGGTGCCGGGGATTGCGCCAGAGTAAAATAGTGTTTAAAAACAAATGCTTACAGGGGTGACGAGTATAGCTTCCGTCAGCCTCCTATGGGGGAGAGTATTTCGATGACCTTGCTGCGCAAATACGGGATCCATCACGCCTGGATCATTCTCGCGGCGGCCTGCGTACTGGGTGTCGTCAGCCGCGCCGATTCAGCATCCTTCGCCGTGCTGGTCGATCCGCTGGTCGAAAAATTCGACTGGAAACGCGGCGACATCGGTCTGGCCTATTCTTTGGCCTTCCTGTGCAGCATGCCAGCGATGCTGATATTCGGCTGGCTCGGTGACCGTTACAGCGCGCGTTCGCTGATGCTCGGTGCCTCACTGATGATTTCCGCAGGAACGGTGATGCTCGGCATGATTCAGGAGTTGTGGCATCTCCATGTCATTTACGGCGTGTTTGTCGGTGCCCTGGGCAACGCGGCCTTTGTGGTGCTGCTGCCGGTGATCATTACCCGCTGGTTCCATAAAAAAATGGGGCTGGCACTGGGTATCTACTGGGCCGGCCTGGGTCTGGGCCCGGTGGTGTTTGCGCTGTTGTTCCGCTGGATGATCGAGAACCGTGGCTGGGAGTCGGCGTTCCTGGTGTTCGGCCTCGCCTTCGGCGTGGTCCTGCTGTTTTTTTCCTGGTTTATCCGCACCAGTCCGGCCGAGATGGGGCTGACTGCCTATGGCGCAGAGGATGCGGCGAAAGAGAAGCAGGCCTCCGGCCCGGCCGTCAACATGCGTTCGATACTCTCCAGCAGACCGGTATGGCTGCTGATGGGATGCCACCATCTCGGCTGTGCCGGGCATGCGGTGATTCTTGCGCACGGCGTGTCGATGGCCACCCACCACGGCATTCCGGGCCTGCAGGCGGCGGGTGTGCTGAGCACCATTGCCGGCGTATCGATTTTCAGCCGATTCAGTTTTTCGCTGCTCACCGAGCGTTTCGGCGGGCGGACCATTCTTTCAGGGGCGATCTTCGGCCAGAGCCTGTCAATCCTGCTGCTGCTGTTTGCCACCGAGGTCTGGCACTTCTATGCCTTCGCGGTCTTTTTCGGCATTTGTTACGGCGGTGAGATGGTCGGGTTCCCGATCATCAACCGGCAGATGTTCGGCACGAAGGCGCCGCTGAGTTCGATTTTTTCCTTCCAGATGATCGGCGGCAGTACCGGCATGGCGCTGGGCGGCTGGCTCGGCGGCGCGCTGTTCGACCACGCCGGCAACTACACCGCGGCGATACTCGTCGCTTCGGCGATCGGTTTTCTCGCAATCCCGCTGGCGCTGTGGCTGCCGCGACACAAACATCCGGTGCCTGTCGCTACTGTCGCCGGCACAGCCTGAATGCCTGACGGGGGAGGGTCCTCGTTGTTGGGCAGGTAATCGTTATGCAGGTGCCACACTGGTTTCGATCAGATTGTCGGCAACCAGTTCGAGAAGGCTTTCCACTGTTTTGTCCCACTGGAAATGCTTCGCGCCCTTCGAAAACGTCAGGCGGCATTGGCCGCAGCTGGTGATGAAGTGGTTTGCTTCCGTGGCATCCACTTGATGTTGTTTAAGCTCGAAAACCTTGTGGCGCAGCGGTTCGGCACGCGCATTGGCCAGCACGCCTCCACCGCCGCCGCAGCAGTAGGAATAAACGCCATGATCGGCAAGTTCCCGTAATTCAAAGCCGAGGGCGGCCAATATACGCCGCGGTGCATGCTCCAGTCCTCCGCGGCGGACCAGCTGACAAGGGTCATGAAATGCCGCGCTGTCACCAACCTTGCGCAGCTTGAGGGCATCCAGTTCAATCTGTTCAGCGAGAAATTCGACCATGTGCAGGATGCGCACGGGCACCGGCCGGCCGTACCATTGTGCGGCTTCCCAGCGTGCTGCTCCGTAGGCATGTCCGCATTCAGGCAGCAGAACAGTGTGTGCGCCGATTTCGACCGCTTTATCAATGAGCCTGCAGGTCAGCGCCTTTTGTAATTCCATATTCCCCGAGAGAAAGCCGAAATTGGTGGCTTCAAAGGCATCGGACGCGTAGGTCCATGAGAGCCCAAGATGATTCAGAATCTTTGCCGCACCTGCAAAGGATTGTGGATGTTCGTCGAGGTCCCCCGGTGCGGTCGTGACCAGTATGTCGGCGCGTGACTTGTCGACAGGCACCTCGATCCTGAATTCCGCAGCAATCCGCATTGCGGCTTTGAGGAAATCTTCCGGTTCACCGAAGGGGCTGTGATGCGCTTCGGCATTTCGCGTGATCTGTGCCAGGCGGTCAGGCACCAGGCCGGCCGCGTACATGCCGTGTCGTGCCTCCTTTACAAGTTCTGCAATATCGATCCCCATCGGGCAGGCGAGGGTGCATCGGCCGCACAGCGTGCAGGAATCGTAGATGAGTTCTTCCCAGTTTTCGAGATCTTCAATGGTCGGGTCGGAGCCGATGCCCAGCAAGCGGTACAGCGGTGCAAGCGGTCCGGATTTCCGCGCATAGGCGCGTTCGAAGGGCTGGATCTTGTGTATGGGCGTGTACTTGGGGTCACCCGTGGTGACGAAGAAATGGCAGGCTTCGGCGCAGAGGCCGCAGCGTACGCAGGATTCCATGTAAATCGCCGACTTCGGGCCAAAGTCACTGACGAATGTGTCCATGGCGTTTTGCAGTCGCTGGGCATCCGGCAGCTGTCCCTGCCTGTCGAAGGAGGATTTTTCCGTTGAAACCGGGTCACTCATGTTTACCTCCTTGCGGACTGTATTGAAGCTGGAGCCTTGTCATGTCCGGATGCCACGCCGGCCAAACATCGCCCCGGTGTAAGCCCGCGAAAATACCCAGGTGAATGCATGAAACAGGGGGCTGAACGGGTAATAAATCAGCCAGATCTCGACACTCAGCATGTGCAGCACGCGCATGGCTGTACTGTTCTCGCCCAGGGCCGCGCATCCGGTCACGATCACGATCATCGTCATCGCGACGGCCACATGATCGGCCCTGCGGCTGATCAGGCGAGTGACCTTGTCAGTCGCCCGGCGTATCCACAGCATCAGCAAACTCAGAAATGTGATTTCCCCGACGACCACGAAGACCCACATGGGAAACGCTGCCCAACCCCTGCCGAGGATGCGGGCTTCGATAAACGCTATGTGGGGCGGGCCGAACAGGAGAAGTCCGAACAGGGCCAGGTGGAAG
>CAMBCD010000093.1 GCA_945863085.1 Bordetella parapertussis | reverse complement strand
TTTCTTACAGCGCACCTGGCCCGGGAGGCTGGGGCACGGCAATGGCGCGCGGCAAGCTGGAGGGGCATCGGCTGACGAATCTGCAGGTACTGTTCAGCATGGAACCGAAAACCCGTGCCGGCCAGCACTTCGGCGGGCGCATCGTGTTCGACCGCAAGAATTTTGTTTACCTGTCGCTCGGCGACCGCGGCGACATGCCGCGCGCGCAAAAACTCGACGACCACGCCGGTTCGGTGATCCGCCTGCATGACGACGGCCGTGTGCCCGCCGACAATCCTTTTGTAAAACAGAAAGGTACGAAGCCGGAAAAATTCACGCTGGGCAACCGCAACATGCAGGGCGCGGCATTACATCCGCAGACCGGCGAACTGTGGACCAATGAACATGGCCCGCAGGGTGGTGATGAAGTGAACGTAATGCGCTCAGGGCGCAACTACGGCTGGCCCGTAATCACCTACGGTGTCAATTACGGCATCGGCACCAGGATCGGTGAAGGCAACAGCAAGCCCGGCATGGAGCAGCCGCTGAAGGTCTGGGTGCCGTCGATCGCACCCTCGGGCATGGCCTTTTACAGCGGTGACAAATTCCCCAACTGGAAAGGAAATCTGCTGGTCGGCGCGCTACGCGATGAAATGCTGGTGCGGCTGGAACTCGACGGCGAGAAGGTGGTGCGCGAGGAACGGCTGCTCAAGGGGGTGATCGGGCGCATCCGGGATGTGCGGGTGGGGCCGGACGGATTGGTTTATTTGCTGACGGATGAGCGGGATGGGACGGTGGCGCGGTTGGAGGTGGTGAGATAACGAGATGTAAGTGCTGAATCACCAATGAATTGATAGGCCTGTGACACTGGCATATTATGGGCGCCGGTCGGGTGCAAAACTTCAACTTAAAAAGGGCAACCAATTCACGTTGAGCGTCAATACCTGCAACGTACGCTTTCGACGCACTGCTGCCTGACGTGATCTGGAAACGCAGCTCCAGCACCATCGGCGCCGCCGAGAGCGGAATTGATTCCATATCCATCTCAAGGAATGGCAGGAGCTGGGTTAAAAAGACGAAGTCATCGAAAGAATCTTTCACCAGAACGCATAAAGGATCCCCTCGGACTATGAAGAATACCGCCGCCACGCTGTCGCTGCTCGCCCTTGCCGCCTGCGCATCCATGCAGGAAAACGAAGGGCCGTCGAACGCTTTCCGCCTCACCTCGCCCGGTATGGCGGACAACTCCAGGCTGCCGGCGAAGGCCGCCGGCAACTTCGCCAAGAACCCGAACTGCACCGGGCAGAACGTCTCGCCGGCGCTGTCGTGGTCGAACGCGCCGGAGAAAACGCGCAGCTACGCGATCCTCTGGGACGATCAGGCCGGCCGGACGGGACTCGGCGTCACGCACGCCGTGATCTACGGCATCCCGGCGAGCATCACCTCCTTCCCGGAGGGCGCGCTGGGTGGGAACGTGAGCGGCTTCGTTCCGGGCAGGAACTCGGTCGGCACGCACTGGCTCGGGCCCTGCTCGCCCAAGGGCAACGCGCCGCAGCACTACGTGATGACGGTCATCGCGACCAACGTCGAGCCGAATGCCCTGCAACCCGGCCTCACCAAGGCCGAGCTGCTGAAGGCGCTCGAGGGCGGCAAGGCGCTGCGCGCGGCGAGCTTCTCGTTCCGCTTCTGGCAATGACCGCCGCATGCGGCATCAGGGAGTAGCGTTGCAGCGGGGGCATCGGCAAGGCCGCCTTGGTAAATAGGGTCAGCAAGCGTAGGGCGGGAGTAGTGAAACGGATCCCGCCTTCCGTGATTGCACCAGACGGCGGGATCCACTGCGTTCCTCCCGCCCTACAGTAAGCGTAGAGCCGGACGGCGGATAAGCCACCTCCCAAGAGGACTTGCTCCTCGCGCGCAGCGGCGTTATCCGCCGAATGAAAGCTGTCCTGCTTTACGGAGAATTACTTCAGCGCGTTTCGTAAACGCTGGCTCGGTGTCCGATCTTGACCACGATGACGACCAAGCGATCATCGTGAATTTCATAAACGATGCGGTACAGGCCCTGACGCACGCGATAGCGGTCCTGTCCGGCAAGTTTCACGCAAGCTTCGCCGCGGGGGTGGGCGGCGAGGGATTCGATACGATCGAGGATGCGCCGGACATCCACGTTCGGGATCGCACGCAGGTCCTTGGCCACCGATTGTTTGATGATGACCGCGTAGACCTTATAACTTGCCATGCTGTTTCAGGTCGGCCAGCAGGGCTTCGTAAGTCATCTCCGGTTCGGCGGCGCGCAGCTCGAATGCGGCGAGGTCTTCCTGGTCTTCGCGCATCATCAGACGGACGGCCTCATCCACCAGTTCCGACACTGAAATCTGCGCGCTGGCGGCACGCATCCGTAGCGCCTGATGAATGGCGGGATCAAAGTAAATCGTTGATCTTTTGGATAAATCGCTCATGGCTGCTCCTGGCAAGAGCAGGCATCTTAACGTTATGACGTTATAGCGTCAAGATGTGGTCACCGGGCCTTGGTGTTTAATGCGGTCTTCTTGTGTATGAACAACCGCCATGTCCTCCATCGAATTTCCTGACCGCCGTTTTCTGATCACCGCCCCCGATCTGGCCACGCGCCTGCACGACGTCACGCTGATCGACCTCCGCCCCGCCGAAGACTTCGCTGTCGGCCATATCCCCGGCAGCACCCACGTCGACATCTACGGCGTCAGCCTCAACGATTCTTCCGAAGCGCCACTGAATTCCTTTCTCGCCATATTTCGTGTGCTGTTCGGTTCGCGCGGCGTGCGCGCCGACCGGCCGGTCGTGATCTACGACCACGAATCCGGCGAACGCGCAGCGCGGGCAGTGTGGCTGCTGGCGGTGCTGGGGCATCCGGATGTGCGCATCCTCGACGGCGGCACCCATGCCTGGCTGGCAGCGGGGCAGAAGCTGGTACGCCTGAGTGAAGCGCCACCACCGGTTGATCCGACCAAGGCGCCACCGACACCACCGCCGTTCCGCGGCACCATGAATCTCGACCTGCTGGCGACGCGTTATGACATCGAGCGCGCCATCGACAATCCGGAATATGTCATCGTCGATGTGCGCCGCGAATCCGAATACCGTGGCACTGAAAAACGCGCGCGGCGGGTCGGCACGATCCCCGGCGCGGTGCATGTTTTCTGGCGTGATCATCTCGATGCGAACGGCGCTTTTCGAAAGCCCGACGAGATCCGCGCCTTGTATGAAGCCAAGGGCGTGACGCCGGACAAGACGGTCATTCCGCTGTGCCACGGCGGCTACCGCTCGGCCAGCACCTTCATCGCGCTGAAGTCACTGGGTTACCCGAAGGTGTGCAACTATGTTTCGGCCTGGGGCGAATGGGGCAACCGCGAGGACACGAAGATCGTCATTCCGGTGGACTAGGCTCCATGGAGCATTTTTTTCGCATGGATGGAAACGGTGGGCGTCTGCTCCGTTTTGCGGCGTTCGCGATCCTGTCGTGGTGGCCGCTGCAGGTCCTGGCAGTTGATGCGGAAGAAATCCGTTTCCGCCCCGGTGAGGTCAGGGGCGCCGTGAGCGGCACGGTGACTGATACCACCAAGACCTGGCAGTTTCGGGCGCGCAAGGACCAGCAGGTCACTGTGACCTTGACCCCCGTCGGCGGCGACAAGGGCATGCTGACGATGACGCTGTATGCCTATTGCGGTGAGGAATACGGTTCGCCGCAGAATGCCGAAGGTTTGCGCTGGCAGGGCAGTCTGCCCTGTACTGATCGTTATACCGTGGACGTGGCGCCCGGCGCGGAGGCCATGCGCGAGGGGCGGGCGCAGCGGTATATGCTGTCTTTGGAAATCCGCTAATACAAACAGGGAGTGATCCGCAATGAGCCACTGGTTCGAGTATTTCCCCGGCAACCACATGTGGTCGCAGGGCATGATGTTCGGCATCGAGATGCAGACCTGGGGTGCGGCGGCGATCGGCGAGATCGACCAGGTCGGGCAAAAACTTAAGGCGCATGTCGGCGACAACGAACGCTGGTGGCAGGAATGGACGACGATGGCGCAGCGGGTGGAGGGTTTTGCCGATGCCGCTGAACGCGAGGGCCACCAATTGACGGCAGGCAGTTATTACCTGCGCGCCGCGATTTATTATTTCTGCGGCGAACGTTTCATCGCGCCTTCGGAGCGCAAGTGGGAGACCTATCGCAGCTGCCTGCGCTGTTTCGGCAAGGGCATTGCGCGGCGTTATCCGATGATCGAGCGGGTTGAAGTGCCTTTCGAGGGTACGACATTGCCGGCCTGGTTCTACAAGGCGGATGTTAGCGGTGCCGCACCGGCGGTGGTGATGTTCGACGGCCTGGACAACGCGAAGGAGATGAGTGTGCTGTTCGGCGGTGCGGAAATCACCCGCCGCGGCATCCATGTGCTGGCAATCGACGGCCCGGGGCAGGGTGAGGCGCTGCGCTTGCAGGGTATTCCCAGCCGCCATGATTACGAGGTGCCTGGTCGGGCGGCGTACGATTTTCTTGCCGGCCGCAATGATGTCGATGCGAAACGCATCGCGGTGATGGGTTTCAGCATGGGCGGTTATTACGCGCCGCGCGCGGCAGCGCTGGAGCCGCGTTTCGCCGCCTGCGTCGCCTGGGGCGGACATTTCGACTATCACGAGGCCTGGGTGCGGCGGCGCAAAATCATGGAGACGGGAGGCACCAAGGTGTCGGCACCGTCCTTCCAGCTGCCCTGGGTGCTTGGCATGCCGGACATGGAGGCCTGCATGAAAAAACTCGAGAACTACCGTCTTGCCGGCGTTGCGGAAAAAATCCGCTGCCCGTTCTACTGCATTCACGGCGAGAACGACAACATCGTGCCGCTGGAATTCGCACAGCGCCTGATCGGAATCGTGGGTGCAAAGGACAAGACGCTGAAAATCCTTACCGCGCACGACGGCGGCAGTGACCATTGCCAGGAAGACAACCGTCAGGTCGGCGCGAACCTGGTAGCGGATTGGCTGGCCGAACGCCTGGGCGGCCGGCTGGCCTGAGCGCTGGCTCAGGCAGTGGTCTGCCCGATGTTTACGGTTTGGTAAGGTTGGCTATTGAGCAGTGTCTGCGCCTTGTTGGGCTGGCGCGGCTGGGCTATGTTACGGGCCGGTTCTTTACTGCAAGCCCATGAAAATTCTGCTGATCGAAGATGATGCCCACACCGCGACGTTCGTGGCCAACGGACTGCGCGAGCACGGGCACGTGGTGGAGCACTCGGCGAGCGGTCGCGACGGGCTGTTTCTGGCCACCGGCGGCGGGTTTGACGTGATGGTCGTGGATCGCATGCTGCCGGTGGTGGATGGACTGACGATCCTGAAAACGCTGCGTGGTGCAGGCAACAAAACGCCGGTGCTGTTGCTGACCACGCTGGGCGGTGTGAGCGACCGTGTCGACGGGCTGGAGGCCGGTGCCGACGATTACCTGACCAAACCTTTTGCCTTTGCTGAACTGCTGGCGCGGGTGAATGCGCTGGCGCGGCGCCCGCCGATGGCGGAAGAAACGGCGACGCTGCGGGTCGGCGACCTCGAACTGGATCGTCTCAAGCGCAGCGTGACCCGTGCCGGCAAACGTATCGATCTGCAGCCGCAGGAATTCCGGCTGCTCGAATACCTGATGCGCCATGCGGGGCAGGTGGTGACCCGCACCATGCTGCTGGAGAACGTGTGGGAATTCCATTTTGATCCGCAGACCAGCGTCGTCGAAACCCATATCAGCCGCCTGCGCACCAAGGTCGACCGCGACTTTGACGGGGAATTGATCCACACCGTGCGCGGCTCGGGGTATTCCCTTGCTATCGCGCGCTGAGTTCCTGCGCAGCACGGGGTTCCGGTTGCTGGCCTGGTATGCCGGCATTTTCGGGGCCTCGGTGGCGGTCCTGTTCCTGGTGGTGTACTGGATTGCGCTGGCGGCCCTAGACCAGCAGTTGAGCGATTCCGTGGAGCGCGAGCGGCAGGTGCTGGGCGAGCTGTATCGCAGCGGCGGCCTTGAGCGCCTGGAACGCGCGATCCAGCGGCGGGTGGTGGACTTGCGGCCGCCGCGCCGTTATTACCTGCTGCAGAACGCGGCAGGGGAGCGCATTGCCGGCAACCTGTTTCCGATGAAGCCGGTTGAAGGCACGATGACGCTGCCCATTTCCGCGCTGTTTCCCAACCGCAGTTCGAAAAAAGACGAGCTGGAAGACATATATCCCGTCCTTGCAACCGGGAGTTTTCTCGACAACGGTGAATTTCTGCTGGTGGGAGAAAACCATTACCGCGCGCAGAAAGCGCGGGAGGCGATCATTCGTGCCTTCGGCTGGGGCATGGCGATCATGGTGCTGCTGGCGGCCGCCGGCGGCGCCGCCATGGGCGCGGGTTTCCTGCGCCGCATCGAGGAGATCAATCGCACCACCCGCTCGATCATGGATGGCGACCTGTCGCAGCGGGTGCCCGCGCGCAGCGGCGGCGATGAAATGGACAAGCTCGCGGTCAACCTCAACGCCATGCTCGACCGCATCCAGACGCTGATGGAAAGCCTGAAGCAGGTTTCCGACGACATCGCGCACGATCTGCGCACGCCCTTGAGCCGCTTGCGGCACCGGCTCGAACTTGCACGCGAAAAAGCCGGACCTGGAGGGGATGTGGTCGTCGAGCAATCGATTGCCGAACTCGACGCCATACTGTCCACCTTTTCTGCGCTGCTGCGCATCGGCCAGATCGAATCGGGTGCGCGCCGCGCTGCATTTGCCGATGTGAACCTGGGACAGATCGTGTCCACGGTTGCCGAGGCGTACGCGCCGGTCGCGGAAGACCGCGGCCAGCGGCTGCGCGCTTTTGTCGGTAATGCCGCTGCTATCCAGGGGGACCGCGAGTTGCTGACGCAAATGGCGGCGAACCTGGTTGAAAACGCCATCAGCCACTGCCCGGCCGGTGTGGCCATTTCGATCGGACTGGAACAGGAGGCTGGCGCGCTCGTGCTGTACGTCGCCGATACCGGCCCCGGCATCCAGGCGGCGGAGCGGGAAAAGGTGCTGCGCCGTTTTTACCGGCTGGAGACCAGCCGGACCACGCCGGGCAGCGGTCTTGGCCTGGCGCTGGTGAAGGCGGTTGCCGATCTGCACAATGCGTCAGTCACGCTTTCCGACAACCAGCCGGGGCTGCGTGTCACGGTTCGTTTCAATGTCGCTGGCGATCTTGAGGCGCATGCTGATTCCGCTGTGCGCCGCTCACGACGCACCAGCTGACGCAAAAGTTGGCGCACAAGTTGACGCACAAGCGCTGAATCCGTTTCGCAGGTGGAAGCTGTCTGCATTCTTGTAAACCCCGCGTAAGCTCCATGTAAGACCCGGCCGCCTGTTTGACCCTGCGGTTTACTGCTGTTTTACGGGCAGATTACATGTTCGTAAGAACGCTGATTGCGCGTAAATCCCCTCTATCTTGTGCATGTCCAACAGATGTTGGCCGAACGACAACGTTCACATTCACAGTCAAAGGAGATTTACATGAACAGCAAAACCCTTCTTGCCCTCGTACTGGCCGGCGTATTTTCCCTGTCGCATTCCGTGGTGTACGCCGAAGGTGAAGAAAAGCCGACTGCGCCGGCCCCTGAGCTGATTGCCGAAGGCGAAGAAAAACCGTCGCAACCCGCACCGGAACTGATTGCCGAAGGTGATGAGAAGCAGACCGGGCCGGTCTCCGCCCCGGAACTGATCGCGGAAGGTGAAGAGAAACCGAGCCAACCTGCACCGGAGCTGATTGCTGAAGGCGAAGAAAAGCCGACCCAACCCGCACCGGAACTGATCGCTGAAGGCGAAGAGAAGCCGACGCAACCCGCACCGGAACTGGCGGCCTGAAGCGGCATCTGTAGCTGCTCAGCCTGCCCATGGCAGGGGTGCACCGGTCGGTTGCGACGGTGCGCCCTTTTTTTGTGATCGGCTCCAGGGGCATGTCAGCAGCGGCTGCGCGCAAATACCGTAATGAGCAGCATGCGGGCTGAAAGTCCTGCTGACAGATCCGGGCCTGAAATATGCATTCGGGGCTGGTCCATATACTGATGCGGGCGGTGCCGCAGGCGACGACGGACACTATAATGTCGGCCATCTCATAACCGTTGCCCGCAGCAGGAGTCAGCCATGCCCCAGATTGCCTCGTTCGATGACGTCAAAGTCCGGCGCAAGGAGCGCCAGGTGCCCACCGGCACCGCGTGGCGCACCAATTTCATCGATCCCGAAGAAAACAACCCGGCGTCTGCCCAGGCCTTCCTGGTCGAAGGCACGGCCGGACGCGTGATCAAGCCGCATTTCCATGACCATGACCAGTACCAGGTGGTGGTCAGCGGCGGCGGCGTATTGGGCAAGCATCAGCTGCAGGTCAACGCGGTGCATTTTTCCCGCAGGCACACGCCTTACGGTCCGATCATTTTCGGTGAGCAGCAGCTGGGTTTCCTGACACTGCGCGCGCACCAGGACGGCGGCGCGCAGTACCTCGACGATCCCGAGAAACGCAGCAAGCTGATGGCAGTGGAGAGCCGCAAACCCTTTCAGGCCACCGAGGCGCCGAAGTTCGAGCCGACCACCCCCGACGCGGCATTGCATACGTTCAGCGAATTGAAGGATGAAGAGGGCCTGGCGAGTTTTGCGCTGAGCGTGGCGCCGAATGCGCATGCGATCGCGCCCGATCCGGCGAACAGCAACGGCCAGTACCTGATCATCGTCCGCGGCAGCCTGAAGTACGAAGGCAGGGAATACAAGGCGCTGTCGGTGGCCTTCGTCAAACCGCAGGAAGGGCCCCTGGATCTGGTCGCCGGCGCCGAAGGACTGGATGTGCTGGTGCTGCATTTTCCGCGCGCGATTGCGCAGGCCGCCGTTGCACCGCAAGC
>CAMBCD010000092.1 GCA_945863085.1 Bordetella parapertussis | reverse complement strand
ATACAAGGCATTGCAGCCGGTTTCGGCATGGGTGCGAATGATCGGATGGCTGGGCCCCGGCGCATCACGTACATCGTTGACCGGTTTAAAACCTTCGCGCAGATCACCGGCGCTGTTGTAGGTCATGTCGTGTTTCAGCGTTTTGCCCTCGATGCGTTTGCGCAGGCCGGGATCCAGCGTCTGCAGCGCCAGGTACATGTTGGCAAAACCGGTGTTGCCGCCGCGGGGCGGAATTTCAAGTGAATACAGCGCGCTGTACGCCAGCGGCCGGTCGCGATAGGAATTGTCGGAATGCCACACCACTTCGGCATCACGCAACACGCCGATGGCTTCGCCGTTTTCGGTGACGTTGGACACCACGACGATTTCCGGATGCGTACGCGCCTTTTCCTTGCCGGTCTTGGCCAGCGGCGCAAAATCCAGTTCGCCCAGCCGCCGGCCAAAGGCCAGCAGATCCGGATCGCTCAGCGTCTGGCCGCGGATGCGGATCACCAGGTTGTCGAGCAGTGCTTGGTAGACCTGCTTGAAAGAGGCCGCATCCAGCGCGCGCACATCGCCGCAGCGCACCTCTGCTCCCAGCGCCGGCGCCAGGTGGATCACTTCGACGCCGCCCTCACTCTTCAACATTGCTGACTCCGCATTACCCATCGTATTCACCTATTTCAGATTAACCTTGTTGCTGATCTTGCCGACCCGCTCGACCTCACATTCACAGACGTCACCGTGTTTCAGGAACACCGGCGGCGTGCGCGAAAAACCGACGCCGAACGGCGTACCGGTCGGGATCAGGTCGCCAGGCATCAGCGTCGTGCCCTGCGAGGCATAGGCAATGATCTGCTTGATGTTGAACACCAGCTTGCTGGTGTTCGACTTCTGCATTTCCTTGCCATTCAGCACCGTGCGTACATCGAGTTTGTGCGGATCGGGGATTTCGTCGCGGGTGACGATCCACGGCCCCCAGGGACAGAAGGTATCCAGCGACTTGCCGCGGTCCCACTGCTTGGCATTGGCAAACTGCAGGTCGCGCGCCGACACGTCGTTGACCACCGTGTAGCCGCAGACATAATCCAGCGCATCCTTTTCACTGATGTTGCGGCCGCGGCGACCGATGACCACGCCGAGTTCGACTTCGTAATCGACTTCGCGGGTCACGCCCTCCGGCCAGTGCAGATCGTCATAGGGCCCGGTGATCGAGCTCGGCCACTTGGTGAACAACACCGGCTCCTTGGGCACCGGCAGCTTCGCCTCCTCACAGTGGTCGATGTAGTTCAGGCCGACGGCGATGATTTTCGACGGATTGTGCAGCGGCGCGGTCAGCGTCACGTCATCGAGGTCAAAGGTGCGGCGGCGCGGACTGTGCATCGCCTCGCGCACACGCTCCAGCATCGCATCACCGCCGCGCACGATGCGCAGCAGGTCGCCGGTTTCATCAACCGGGCAACCGGCCGCAGCAAGATCGATCACCTGATCACCATCCAGCACGCCGGGGCGCATCTGGCCGTCAACAATAAAAGTCAATAATTTCAATTACTTACCCCATATCCATGAATGCGCGCTCAGTGCCGCGCTGCGTGTTCCGGAAACTGCGTCGCCGACAGCGTGCCACTGGCCACATCGTCCGGCACTTCCTCGTTAGGAAAATTCAGTTCGACCTTGTTGCCCACCGGATCGCGCATGAACATCTGGAAGCCGGCGTTGGGCACATTCTGCTCGTCGAACTTGATGCCCATTTTCTTCAGCCGCTCGCGGAATTGCTGCACGCCGGTGACGGCATACGCGGTGTGGTCGTAACTGCTGCGATTTTCGTCCAGGCCGGCCCAGTCGGGCTTGAAGCGCGACACTACGTGGATCAGCGGATGGTCGCCGCAGTACAGCCACAGTCCCTTGTTGGGAAAGGCCGGCCGCGGCCCGACCTTCAGACCGAGGCCCTCGCAGTAGAATTTTTTGATGGCCGGCAGGTCACTCTCGCGACAGCCGATGTTGATGTGATGTATGCCGCTGAGTTGCATGTGAGTATCCTCTGAAATGGCGCCGGTCACGATCCGGACGCGGTCTGTGCAGCGCAACGGATACTTTGACACACCCCGCCCCCGATTGCCTATAGCATGGCGGCTTCGTTCAATTAGCCCTGCGTTGTCCATAAAATGAAACCCGTCACAATCCGCCTCGGCGGTTACCAGAAACCGGCGTCCATCCACACCAACGCCTGCGTACGCTTCGGTGAAGTATTAAAACGCGAAGCCGGTGATGCCGTCGATTTCCAGTTTGTGACCGACGTGCTGGCGCTGGGCCACAAATCCGGTGATCTGCCGAAAATGGTCGAAAGCGGCGAGCTGTCGGCCTGCTATATCTCGTCACTGCGTTATTCGAAGTGGGTGCCGGAACTGGCACTGTTCGACCTGCCCTTCCTGTTCCCGGACCGCAGTGCCGCCTATCGTGTGCTCGACGGCCGGCTCGGCCAGACGCTGCGCGCAAAAGTCTCAGCGCAGTCGCCGTTCCGCCTGCTCGCGTACTGGGACAACGGTTTCCGCCATTTCAGCAACAGGGTGCGCCCCATCCGCCAACCCGCCGACTGCAAGGGCATCCGCATCCGCATCCAGATGAGCGAACTGCAGGCCGAGTCGCTGCGCCTGCTCGGCATGGAACCGATCCTCGAAGACATCAAGATTTTCGTCGAGCAGATCGCCGGCAACCGTTTTGACGGCCAGGACAATCCGCTGACCAACATCTACAACTTCAATATCCACAAGCACCACCGTTACATCACGCTGTCCGGCCATGTCTACGGCGTCGCCTGCCTGATGGTGAACCGTGCGCAATACGAATCCTGGCCGGCCGCGGTGCAGCGCGCCGCGGATACCGCCGCGGCCGAGGCCACCGTGCTGCAGCGCCAGCTCGCGGCTGCGGAAGACGCCGACATCCTGAAAAAAATGGATCCTGCGGAAAACGACATCGTGCGGTTGACGGCGGAAGAACACCGCGCCTTTGCTGAAGCAGTGCACCCTGTCACCGACAAATACCGCAAGGATTACGGCGACAGTTTTTTTGCGTTGCTGGACTAAACCCGCTATTCGTCACTCCGGCGAAAGCCGGAGTCCAGGGGTTTTACGGTGGAAAAATTCCTGGATCCCGGCTTTTCCCCCAAGGGGACTTCCGTCGGGGCGCGCCGGGATGACAGCCTACCAGTAGCCGGATAAGACTTCCCATTTCAACAGTTGGAACGCCTGCCCCAAGTAATGGTTGGGCCTCGTTTAAACAGCCTCTCGCAAAACTTCAGCCATCCGTGTTTGCCATCCTGGCCCGGTGGCTTTCCAGCGCGCCAATGTTTCCGGTCGCAAGCGAAGGCTGATCGCCACCTTTGAATCCGCCGACTTCGGACGGCCCCGTGGCTTGAGCATGGCTGCTGCAGTTCGGGCGCCAAACAACTTGGGCAACACCTCTTTGGCCGGACGCGCCTCCGCAATCATTGCGTCCGTCCATTCCGGATTCTTCCGGAGGACTTTTTTAGATTTGGCTGGCTTTTTCATATCGATTCACCTCGCGCTTGTTGGCCTTACGCAGACTGATCACCCGGGGCTTGCCATTGCGTGGCGTGAATACAACGCTATGCAGCCGATCTTCAATGAAGCCAAGCACGCAGTAACGACGTTCTCCATAATCTTTGCGCCTGTCTTCCCAAATCAGGGCTGTCGCCCAGTCGAGTTGTTCGGCAAGATCCAGTGAAAGGCCGCGCACAGCAATGTTTCGTCGCTCTTTCTTCGGATCCTTGTCCATTTAATTATTGTATATACGTATATACATAAATGCAAGGCCCGTGAAATCGGCTGCTTTTATTAAGTACCGTGCAGCCTAACGTCCGGCTTCAGGCGCGCGCCGCTTGCGGCACATTGCCCTGAAAGCTGCTGTTCGGCGTCTGATCGCCAAAAGGCGCTCTTACGTGTGGCTGGTATCGGCTGCGGATTTAATTAGATAATTATTGATGACTCTAACTGTAAATTATTGATTTTATTTATTTTTTACTATCGCTTACCGCCCGCCTTCGGCCCAGCCGTTTGCGTCCTCCGGTACCAGTCATGGATCTGCTCCCCCGTCCAGAACACCACGCCCTTCTGCTTCCGCAGTTTCTGGAACACCCGTTCGAAATACTTGATCCGGTGCGGCACGCCTGAAATATAGGGATGCACCGCGATCGCCATGATCTTGGCGCGGGTTTTGGATTCTTCGTACAAACGCTCGAACTGGTCCATGCAGCGTGATTCGAACTCGGCGGCGGCATGGTGCTGCACCATCATCATCGCTATGTCGTTCAGCTCCAGCGAATAGGGCATCGACAACACCTTGCCGTGTGCCGTCTGCAGTTCGCAGGGTTCGTCATCGACCACCCAGTCGGCGATGTATTTGATGCCGGACTCGGCGAGGTAGTCCGGCGTATACAGCGTTTCGGTCAGCCCCGGCGCCAGCCAGCCGATGGGCGCCTTGCCGGTGAAGGATTTGATCTCTTTCACCGTGCGCCGGATCATCGCGCGCTGGTCCTTTTCAACATGGGTGGGCTGCTGGTCCCAGGAATGGCCGACAAACTCCCAGCCCGACTCCAGCGCCGACTCGGCGACGCGGGTGTAGTCCGTGCACACCCGGCCGTTGGTGAACAGCGAGGCCTTGATACCGAGGTCGTCGAGGAATTCCTTGATGCGCCAGTACCCGACGCGCATGCCGTACTCATGCCAGGCCCAGTGCGCAAAATCCGGCAGACGCGTGATGTGTGTCGGCGGTGGCAGCACCTGCCGCGGCATCGGCCGCTTGATGTCCCAGACCTCGACATTGACCACCGGCCAGATCACCATGCGCGCCCCGCCCGGCAGTTTCAGCGGCGGACGGTCGATGATGGGCACATAGGGCAGGCGTTTTGACGGGATCATGGTGTCCTCAGCGGTTAGTTCTGGTGATGGTCACCAAATTATAACGGTGCATCCGCCGCCGCGTCGTCCGGATGCCGGACCCCGCATTGAGCCGTGCACAACGATGCACTACCATCGCGGATCATTCCACCGCACCAGGACCTTCCATGGATATTCTCCCCTGCATGCCGCCCGTCGCGGACACCCGCGCGCCGAAAATCCCCACGCCCAAAGGCGGCTGCGACAGCCATTTCCATATTTTCGGGCCGTCGGACAAATTCCCCTTCGCACCCGAGCGTTCCTACACCCCGCCCGATGCGCCGCTGGAAAAACTGCTGAAGATGCTCGACAAGCTGGGCATGAGCTACGGCGTCGCCGTGCAGGCGCATCCCTATGCCACCGACAACAGTGTCTTGCTCGATGCGTTGGAACGCGAACCAAAACGGCTGCGCGGCACCGCCATCGTCAAGCCCGACACCACGCGAGACGAAATCAAACGCATGGCCGACATTGGCGTGAAGTCGCTGCGCTTTCACCATGTGCCGCATGGCGTGGGTTTCAGCCCGCTGGGCATGACATCGTTCGAGAAACTCTCGCCGATCATGGCCGACCTCGGTCTCAACGCACAGTTCATGATGGACGCCAACGAGCTCGACAAGGTGATGCCGTACTTCAAGGACTGGAAGCTGCCGGTCGTGCTTGATCACATGGGCAATATCGACGCCAAACTCGGCGTGAACCAGCCCGGCGTGCAGGCAATGTGCAAACACCTGTCGTCAGGCCGCATCTGGGTGAAAGTGTCGGGCGCCTACCGCATCTCGGAAAAATACCCGGACTATGACGACGCGCAGGCCATCCACGAGGCACTGGTCAAAGCCAATCCCGACCAGGTGATCTGGGGCACCGACTGGCCGCACCCGCGGCTGGACAAGGACATGCCCGAGGACGGGCACTTGCTGGACCTGTTCAATGCCTGGACGCCGGACGCGGCGCTGCGCAAAAAAATCCTGGTGGACAACCCGAAAAAGCTCTACGGCTTCAACTGAAATACCCCTGTCCTGAACCGTTGCTCACGGCCGGACTGCCGCTGATATCCTCCGCGACCGATGCCCGAACATCATCACAAACCGATTTCGGACCAGATCCGGTTAAACAGCACTTCCTGATCGCGCAGGAAACGTCCGAACTCGGCGCCGGTTTTCAGATTGGAACTCCAGAAGTTCCGTTCAATCTCCTTTTGCCACTCCGAGCTGCGGTTCAGTTCCTCCAGGGCGCGTGTCCAGTAAGCCACGTGATGCTTGGCCATGCCTCTGGGCCCCACGACACCGCGCCAGTTCACGAAGTCGACCTCGACGCCGTATTCCTTGATCGTGGCCACCTGGGCCAGGCGGCCGCCAAGGCGCCGGGGCGCAATGACACACAAAGCGCGCACCCTCCCGCTGCCCAGAAAAGGAATCGCGGTGACTGCCGTACCGCTCACGATGTCGATCTGGCCGCTGAGCATGCCCGCCACCGCCTCGCCCGCGTTGCGATACGGAACAAAACGGCCTTTGCTGACATCGCCGCCCATGGCCTTGGCGGCCATCGCGGCGGCAATATGCGTTCCGGCACCGACACCGGGGCCGAAGCCGAAAGCCAGCGCCCCCGGATCCTTGCGCAGGCGCTCCCTGATGTTTGTTATGGTCATCTCCGGCGCATCGGCCCTCACCATGAAGATGAAATAGTCGTCGAACAACAATGCCAGGGGGTGCAGGTCGCGATGCCCCAAGAGCGTCTTGTTCATCACCGGGTTGGAAACCAGGTTCGCCGTTCCGATCGCAATGGCGTGGCCGTCGTTGCTGCGTTCGTTGAGATACTGCCAAGCCACGGAATTGCCCGCCCCCGGCTTGTTGATCACGATGACCGGCGGGCTCACGACACGCTGGCGCTCCCAGATGCGCTGCATCAGGCGCGCCGTGAGATCTATGCCTCCGCCTGCAGCGGAGCCTGCAATGAGGGCTACCGGACGCGACGGTTCCCAAGGCTGGGCGCAGACCGGCACACCCAATGCCATCAGTCCCAGCATCAGCACGTAATATCTGCAACACCTCAGGCAACTTTCCATGGGACCGCCCTCTTCCGCACGACTTGTTGGATGCAAGGCGGCGACTAATCGACCCGCACGCCTGCGTCCCGAATGACCTTGCCCCAACGCAAGGTCTCGCTCTTGATCAGATTTGCAAAATCATTACTGCTCGATGGCGAGGCAATCAGTCCTGCGGCATCAAACCGGCGCTGGACTCCCGGGTCATTCAGAATCCGGTTAATTTCCGCATTGAGTTTTCCGACAATCGCGGATGGCGTCCCGGCCGGCGCCAGCACACCGAACCAGGTCGTCACCACAAAATCGGGATACCCCGAGCCGGCAACCGTCGGAATGCCGGGCAGTATCGGCATAGGCTTTTCGGTAGTTACCGCGATTGCGCGCACCCTGCCCGCCTTCACCTGCGGCGCCGTGAATACGGCGTTGCCAAACATCAGCTGCGTATCACCGCGCATGACCGCCGCCAGTCCCGGAGGCCCGCCCTTGAAAGGCACATGCAGCATGCGGATACCTGCCATGTCGCTGAAAAGCTCGGTGGCAAGATGATTGCCGTTGCCGTTCCCGGCGGATGAATAGGCGATTTTTCCGGGGCTCGCCTTCGCGAGCCTGACCAGATCGGCTACCGATCCGGCCTGCAACGCGGGGTTGACTGCGATGACCATGGGCGACCGGGCAACCAGCGATACCGGCGCGAAGTTTTTTTGCGAGTCATAGGGCAGTTTGCGGAAGAGTCCCGGATTTATGGACAGGTTGCCCACAAAACCGAGCAGCAGCGTATAACCGTCGGGTTCGGATTTCGCGACTATGTCGGTACCGATGATGCCGCTCGCACCAACGCGGTTGTCGACTACGACCGGCTGCCCCCAGCGTTCCGCCAGTTTTTCGCCCACGATCCGCGCGCTGGTGTCGCTGACTCCACCCGGCGGATTCAACGCGATCATCCTGATCGGGCGCTCGGGATACCCCGCAGCAACGGCATCACCGGCCGGAACACCGGCCGCGATCACCACTACCATCGCAAAAGCAGTGCGACTGAACATACTCTGCTCCTCCTGGCGTTACCTGCAAACAAGCCTTGTTCCCCGATGTGGAGACGGCTGTTTTTCTTATTAACTGGCCCTGATTTTTATGGTGCCATGACCTTCGTCGTAAATGTTGAGTGTATCCGGCCGATCGGCGCAGGTCAGGCGTTGGCGGCGGCCCGCATCCTGCCTTCCGGCACATGTTCCTCGGCATACCGCTTGAGCGCAGCCTCGGAAAGGACGACACCCAGGCCCGGCCCTTCAGGCAGCTCAAGATGCCCGCTACTCATGTCAAAGCCGGGCTCGACGAGATCGCCTTTCAGCTTTTCCGGCCCGACCATCTCGGCCACGGGACATACGTGCGGATAAGCGCAGGCAAGGTGGACTTCCGCCGCGGCCTCAAGGCTGGAGCACATGCCCTGGCCTATCACCAGTTTGATTCCGGCGCCCTCGCAGATATCGATGATCTTGCGCGCCTGGATGTAACCCCCGACCTTGCTGATCTTGATTTTGACCGCATCGAAGGCGCCTGCCGCAATCACGCGATAGGCATCATCAGGCGTATGCACGCTCTCGTCGGCCAGAATCGGCACGATTCCCAGGCGCGTCAGCTTGACGCTTGCCTCCAGGTGCTCGGCGGCCACCGGCTGCTCGACGTATTCAATGCCCAGGTCGCCCAGTCCGCGGATGAAGGTCAGCGCCTCCGTGTAGGTCCAGCCGGCATTGGCGTCGAGGCGAATCGCCACCTCGTCACCCACCGCTTTTCTCACCGCACGTACCCGCGCCAGGTCCAGCGCCACATTGGGCGTACCGACCTTTACTTTCACCGTGCGGTAACCCGCTGCGGTCAGTGACGCCGCTTTTTTTGCCATCACCTCCGGGTCA
>CAMBCD010000091.1 GCA_945863085.1 Bordetella parapertussis | reverse complement strand
CCGGCCACCGCCGTGTGCCGCCGTACGGCATGGCCGGCGGACAACCGGGGCTGACCGGGCGCAACAGCGTGATACGTGCCGACGGCTCGGCCGTCCCTCTCGACGCCTGCGCCAGCGCAGACATGCAAGCGGGCGATACCTTTGTGATTGAAACGCCCGGTGGCGGTGGCTACGGAACGGCAGATGAGCAGTAAAATGAGCAAAACAAGAAATAATCAAAAACAATATTTCCTGACAGGTTACCCATGGCCCGTGTACCGCTGATCGGCGAGGAGCGCAGCGACCTCGCCCCGTTCATAACACGCGTAAAAAGCGAGCGCGGCAAGTTGATCAATCTGTACCGCGTATTGATGAACAGTCCGGCCATCGCCACCGGCTGGCTCGATTTCAACAGCGTGGTGCGTTACAAGACCACGCTGGATCCTGCGCTGCGCGAAATGATCATCCTGCGCGTCTCCATCCTCAACGGCGCCGAATACCAGGCACGCATCCACGGCGCCAGCCATGCACTGCAGGCGGGATTGAGCGCGGAGCAGATCGCAGCACTCAACAACTGGGGGGACAGCGAGCTGTTCAGCAAGCCGCAACGCGCCGCCCTCGCCTGGACCGATGCGATGACCCAGCAGATCAACGTACCAGACACGCTGCATAACGAGCTGCAACGCCACTTCGATGATCAGGCCGTGGTCGAAATCACCGTGCTCGCCGGCGCCTACAACATGCACACCCGGGTCGCGCGCGCACTGCGCATCGAATCCGAAACCCCGGGCAAAGCCTGATCATGGCCAAACCCGTCCTAGTTGTTGAGGAAGACCCTTTCCTGCGCCTGATCGGTGTCACGCTCGATCCCGCCACCAGCGCGGAACGCATTGCAGCCTTCGCTGATTTTTTTGCCCACGACCTGCCGGACTTCGAGGGCTGGCTGCGCCAACTGCGTGGCCGCCTGCCCAAGCTGTTTCCTGCCGAAGTGCGGCTGGTCGACAGCAGCGAAGCGCTGCGCAGTGCCCTGAATGACGCCGATTTTGCCGTCATGGAATCGCTGCCCTTCGGCGCCGCCGAGCTGGCCGCGGCACCGCAGCTGCGCGCAGTGCAGAAATACGGCGCCATTGCCAACAATATCGATACTGCAGCCTGTGCCACGCGAAACGTCCCCGTGCTGACCATACGCCGCCGCGCCAACATCGCCTGTGCCGAACACAGCATCGCGCTGATGCTCGGGCTGTCGCGCCAGCTGCAGCGGACGATCAACCGCATCAGCACCGCATCGCTGCAGGCCGCCGGCTTCTCGCCGCGCACCTACGACCGCCGGCACACCGCCAATTCCAACTGGGCCCGCGTCCCGAACATCCGCCTGCTGCACGACACGACCCTGGGCATCGTCGGCCTCGGCGAAATCGGCCGCGAAGTGGCGACCCGCGCCGCGGCTTTCGGCATGAACATCCTCTACCACCAGCGCACGCGCCAGCCCGCTGCCGTGGAAACCAGCTACCACGCACACTACGCCGACTTCGATACGTTGCTCGAAACCAGCGACTGGGTGGTGATCTGCCTGCCCGGCAATGCCAACACTCATCACCTGTTCAATGCCATGCGCCTGGCGCGGATGAAACCGGGCGCGCGACTGATCAACATCTCGCGCCCCGAAATCGTTGATCGTGAGGCACTGATCGCCGCACTGCGCTCCGGCCATCTCGGCGGTTTCGCACTCGACCCCTTATATGAAGCGCCGGGGCGCGATGATGATGAACTGCTGCAGTTCAACAACGTGCTGATTACCCCGCACATCGCCGCCCAGCCGCGCTTCAATGCGCTGGACGATATCGCTGACCTGATCACCGGACTGGAAGGAAAATTGCCATGAACATCGCCACGACCCTCATTGCCGCAAGTATTGCCCTGCTCGCCGGCACGCCTGCCGCCGTAACCGCAGCCGACACCTGGCCCAGCCGGCCGATCCGGCTGGTTGCACCCTTTCCCGCCGGCAGTTCCGTCGATGCCGCGGTGCGGGTGATCACACCGCGGGTCACCGACGCGCTTGGACAATCCATCGTCATCGACAATCGCGCCGGCGCCAGCGGCGCAATCGGCGTGGAAGTTGGGGCACGGGCATCTCCCGATGGTTATACCCTGACCGGCGGCACCACCAGCACCCACGCACTGGCGAAAGTACTCAATGCGCATCTGCCTTACGATCCGCAGCGCGATTTCGTGCCCATCACGCTGATCGGCCACCTGCCCTACATCCTGGCCGTGCATCCGGGCGTTGCCGCCAACAACCTGCAGGAACTGATTGCGCTGGCGCGTACAAAACCCGGAGAAATCCGCTACACGACCGTCGGCGACGCCAGCATGGCACGCCTCGGCGGCGAACTGCTGTCCAACCTGGCCGGCATCAGGATCACGCCGATTGCCTACAAGAGCTCCGCGCAGTCGGTGGTCGACACCATCGCCGGGCGCATCGAACTGCAGTTCGGCACCATGGCGCCGGTGCTGCCGCATGTGCGCGCGGGCCGGCTGCGGCCACTGGCGGTCACCAGCAGCAAACGCGCGCCTGCACTGCCCAACGTGCCAACCGTGCAGGAGTCCGGCATCAAGAATTTCGAGGTCACGCTGTGGCTTGCCGTATTCGCCCCGGCACAGACGCCGCGCGCCATCGTAGACCGCCTGAACCGGGAATTCACATCAGCGATCAACACACCTCAGGTACGCGACGCCCTGCTGCTGCAGGGCCTGCAGCCGGAAACCACGACCTCCGCCGCTTTTGCCAAATACCTAGATAGCGAAATCAGCAAATGGCGCGAGGTTGCGCGCAAGGCCAATCTGAAACCGGAATAATCCGCAAGCCTGCGGAATCAGGCCGGGGGATCCTGTTTACCGGGTACCCCTGCCCCCGGATCCATGCCCATCAGGCGCAGCGACCACGCCGACAGAAAACCGATCACCAGCGGCCACCAGGTATTGAGCATCAGGGCCAGTGCCGCAGCCATGGCATAAGTCGCCGCCAGCAGCAGCGCACCGGGATGGCGGCGCTGCCACCAGGTAAAGACCAGCGCGGCAGCGAGCAGGAAAAACACGGCGGAAAACAGGTAGATGACGATGGTCATGACCAATGCGTGATTCAAAACGCTGATTTTATTGCAAGAAACAAACCGTGTCGCAGCCGCAGACGGCGGACAGCTCCGGTTGTGGCATCCTAGGCAGCATAATCATTAAAAAATACGCCCGAACTTGAGGACATCCAGCCCGAAACACGCACTGACCGCCTGCTGCGCAGCGCACACGCTGCACGACGGCCTGTCCGACCTCACCTATGTGCTGCTGCCCCTGCTGGCGCAGACTTTCGGCCTGTCACTGGCGCAGGTCGGCATGATCCGCGCAGCGCACCGAACTGCGATGGCAGCTTTCCAGATACCGGCGGGGCTGGTCGCCGAACGTTTTGGTGAACGCAAGCTGCTCGCCGCCGGCACTTTCATCGCCGGTGCGGCGTTTGTCGCCCTGGGTTACGTCACCGAATTCTGGATGATCCTGATCGCGCTGTTTTTCGCCGGCCTCGGCTCGGCCGTGCAGCATCCCCTGTGCTCAACCATCATTTCCAACGCTTATCCCGATACCGGCCGCCGCACCGCGCTGGGCACCTACAACCTGTTCGGCGATGTCGGCAAGTTTGCCTTCGGCGGTCTGCTGAGCCTGCTGCTGCTGGGCGGCCTGTCGTGGCAGGGTCCGGTGGTGTTTTACGGCATCGCCGGCATGGCGACCGCGGCAGCGGTGCTGTTCTGGGTCGCCGGCAACAGCGCAGCCGCGGTAATTGCGAGCCCGGCCAGCGATGCCAAAACATCGAGTGGCGGCTGGGGCATCCGCAACAAGCGCGGCTTCGGCGCCTTGTGCCTGATCGAAATCCTCGACAGCAGCACCCGCACCGGTTTCCTGACACTGATCGCCTTCCTGATGATCGACAAGGGCCTGTCGGCAGGCTGGGCGGCCCTGTCGGTGCCGCTGATCCTCGTCGGCGGCATGGCCGGCAAGTACGCCTGCGGCCTGCTCGCCGAACGCGTCGGCATCGTCCGCACCATCATCCTTACCGAAGTCGCCACCGGCGTCGGCATACTCTGTGCCGTGGCACTGCCCGGCATGGCCGCCTTCCTGTTGCTGCCGCTGATCGGCATTGCCTTGCAGGGCACCTCATCCGTGCTCTACGCCACCATCGGCGACCTGGTCGAACAAGCGCGGCTGCCGCGCGCCTTCGGTCTGTTCTACACGCTGGGCTCGCTGTGCGGCATTGCCGCGCCGCTGGCTTACGGCCTGGCCGGTGACCATATTGGTGTCGCCAACGCCATGGTACTGATGGGCATCGCGATATTGTTCGTGCTGCCGCTGTGCGCGGTTCTGAAACCGGCGATCAGTGCGGAGCCGGTGCGCATCTGATACGCATTAACATCGGTCTGCAGCTTCACTACTGGAGGTAATGCACATGGCCAGACAACGCATCAGCTACATCCCGCTGGAACAGATGACGCCGGAAATGCGCGCCGAGATGGAGCGCTGCGCCCGTGCCGGCACGCCGCGCCCTGAAAGTTCGGCGGTGCGTGCGCATGTCCCCGCCTGTTTCTGGTTTTTTGCGAACGCCTGGGACGACGTGTTCCGCAAGGGTGTGCTCGACCATGCAATCAAGGAGGTCTGCCGCATTTATGTGTCGCGCTCGGTGGTCTGCGAATTCTGCGGCAACCAGCGCTCGATCAAGGGCCTCGAGGCCGGCGTCAACGAGGCCCAGGTCGATGACCTGATGAATTTCGAGAAATCCGTCAAATACGACGAACGGCAGAAAGCGGCGCTGGCCTATGCCGAAGCCATCGTCTGGCGCACCGACACCGACGATGCGTTCTGGGAACGCATGTACAGACATTTCACCGAGCCGGAACTGGTGGAACTGGGTTGCGCCATCGGCCTGACGCTGGGCCAGCAGAGCTGGTTGCGCCTGCTCAACATCGACCATCACCAGGTCATGGCCGGCACCGCAGCGTCGATGGCCCCGGGGTTTGAACCCGCTGAAGCCCTGGCCAAAACCAAGGCCTCGCCGGATTACTGGGCAAAAAAAGCGCCGGTAAAAAAACATACGGCCTGAGCCCGACCGCCTCTGCACAAAGCGCCCGCAACGGGCGCTTTTTTTACCCCTGCAGATCCCGGTTGACACTCCCCGGGCAAATGATTATATTGATAATCATTCTCATTTAATAAGGAGGCCCCGTCCACCATGCCCCACACAGAAAACTTCGCCGCCGCCATCACACCACCGCCGGCAGCGCCAACAGCCGGCAGCGATGCGGCGCAGGAAATCAACAGCGTACGCCTGCTCGGCGAGCAAGGCCTGCTGCGCATCGCGCACAAGGGCGCGGTCTACACCCTGCGCGCCACCAGCAAGGGCGGATTGATACTCACCAAGTAGGACACCTGCTGCACCCCGAACCTGACGCATCTCAATCATCCGCCAGCCCAAGAGCCCTCCCGCTCGGTCGCCAGCCCCACCCACACGAGCCCCGGAGACTCCCCATGAACACCGCCCCGCAGCAACCCGACCCCGGTCATTCCGCCGCAACAACGCTGCAGCTGATGTCGCACTATGCGCGACGCCCCTGCCCGCTGCTCGCCCACGCCATCGCCGAACAACTGGCCCGCCTGTCGCAGGCCTGCAGCGACGGCTCATCCCTGGCACTGCAGAAACTGGCCGATGCACTGCTGCCGCAGTGGCAGCACATTGCCGATGGCAGCGTCGTGCGCCACTGACATGCACAACCCTGCCAACCGAAGCGCATCCAATCGAAAAATACTGTCCAGCGGTCTGGTCGCCGAAGTCGAACACTGCGCGGGCTGCGAAATCATGCACCTGCACATCGGCGCCTTCACGCTGCGCATGAAACCCGCGGCCTTGCACGACCTGCGCGACACCCTGAGCCGTGCACTCGCGGCACTGCCTGCGCACAGCAGCGAATCCGCGATGCAACAGACCGCCGGCCTGCAGCCGCCCGGCGGATCCTGCCACTGAACTCTGCCATGCGCCGCGCCGCCTCACGTCAACCATTACCACGACCTGCCGGCTTTGCACTGACCGCGACCGTACTATTCGCTGTCGGCCTGCTCTCGGCATTGATTGACGGCACGCTGGGCTGGGAATACATCGCGCTGGAACTGCTGGACCGGCTCTCGCACTAGGGCCTGTCCCGCCTGCACCACCCTCCTTCCCCGTTCCACAAGGTGACGGGATGACCTGCTGCGCAATGCAGGTAATAATCCGGCCTCGATACAAAAACCAAAAAGGAATGAGCATGCTGAGTCTCAAGGGCAAGGTCGCATTCATCACCGGCGCGGGCAGCATCGGCGCGGGCTGGGGCAACGGCAAGGCCACCGCCGTGCTGCTGGCACGCCAGGGCGCGCAGGTCTTCGGCACCGACCTCAATGCCGAAGCGGTGGAAGCCACGCGCACGATCATCGCCGGGGAAGGTGGCGATTGCACGACGCATATTTGCAACATGACGGATTCGGCTTCAGTCAAAGCCGCGGTCGATGCCTGCCTCAAAAAGTACGGTCGCATCGACATCCTGATCAACAACGTCGGCGGCTCAGCCCCCGGCGATCCGGTGAGCATGAGCGAGGAAGTCTGGGACAGCCAGGTCGACCACAATCTCAAAACCGCCTTCCTCGGCTGCAAACACGTGCTGCCGGTGATGGAAAAACAGGGCAGCGGCGCCATCGTCAATGTGTCTTCAGTGGCCGGCTTCGCCCACCAGGTCGACGGCCGCGTGCACATCGCCTACAGCGCGACCAAATCCGGACTGCTCGGTTTCACCCGCGCCACCGCCATCGCCTATGTCAAAAAGGCATCCGCTGCAATATGGTGGTGCTCGGCACCATGCACACGCCGCTGGTCGAAGAACGCCTGATGAAACAACTGGGCCCCGAAGCCGCCGCCAACCTGGTCGCCAAACGCCACGCAGCGGTGCCCATCGGCCGCATGGGCGACGCCTGGGACAGTGCGAACGCCATACTCTTCCTCGCCTCCGATGAAGCGCGTTACATCACCGCCACGCATCTGGTGGTGGATGGCGGCCTTACGGCTGCGCGACCCGGCTGAGCTGTCTCTCTGGATCTGTCTCTCCGGACTGGCAAAAATTCCGGACGAAAAAATGGGCACCCGCGGGCGCCCATTTCAGTTCTTATTTTAAGTATTTGTTTTTATTGATATTTTTATAATTCCTATTATGCGGCTTTACGTTTTCCGGCAGTCATCATGCCCGGGACATGCGAAGCACGCACCAGCACCTGCCCCTCGAACATGCGCCGCTGCGTGCGATAAAACGCACCCTGCTCGGCATGCCATTGGCCGTCTTTCTGTTTAACGGTTGCAGCCACCGTCAAAATTCCGGAAGGCATGCCGATACGAATCGGCGCCTCCGCAGCCGCTTCTGCGTTGGTACCCTGGCGCAACACTTCGTTGACCACACCCCCTTCGAGGCGTGCCGCAACAGCCATGCACAACGACACGGTCAGCGGCAATGCGCGATGCGGCTGGCCGTTGGAAATCACACGTCCGGTGAGATCGATATCGCCGGCAGAGATCGCTGCACCCGACAGCATTTTTGCATCCTGTGCCGCGGAGACAAAACCGACAAAAGGTATGGATTTGTTTTTCGCGGCATCTTCAAGATTCGCCGTGATACCCATCGCCACCGATGCCGTCCTGCGGATCGCTTCGAGTTTGGACATCACTGCGGCATTGGCTTCCAATGCTTCCGGCAGTTCAATGCCGGTCAGCCCGAGATCCTTCGCGTTGACCCACACCGTGGCGTTCGCCGCATCGACCATCGACGCACGGATCTTGCCGACGCCCGGTACGTCCAGTGTGTCGACCACATTGCCGGTGGGCAGCAGCTTGCCGGTGGTGGCACCGCCTGGATCGCGAAACTCGAGCTTCACTGGCGAGCCCGTGCCCGACACGCCGGGAATCGCCAGATCGCCATCCACCGCGGCCAATCCGTCGTCGAGGCTGAACAAGGCATGGATGATTTTTTTGGTATTGGTGTTGTGGATGCGCACCAGCGCTTCGCGACCCGACACTTTGACGATGCCCTCATCCACCGCAAAAGGCCCCATTGCCGAGGACATGTTGCCGCAGTTCGCGCCGTAATCGACCTTGGCCTCCTTCACCTGCACCTGGGCAAAGGTGTAATCGATGTCGGCATCGGGCCGCGTCGGCGGTCCGACCACGCAGACCTTGGACAATGAAGACACGCCGCCGCCCATGCCGTCGAGCTGGCGGCCGTTGGGGTCGGGGCTACCGATCGCAGCCAGGAAAATTTCGTCCCACAAGGCGCGGTCCTGCGGCAGGTCGCGCTGGTTGAACACCACCGCATTGCTGGTGCCGCCACGCATGAACACCGCCGGAAGTTTGAACTGTTTCATGGCCATCTCCTGTACATCTGTCAGTACTGATTGTTTGGTGCTGATTATAAGTCCGGCAGGTGCAGAAACCGACGATCCAGTTCCGCCACCGCATTGCAGCCGATCAGCGCCATCACGCGGTCGGTTTCGCTGCGCAGCAGGTCCAGCGCCCGCATTACACCCGCCTCACCGCCGACGGCTGCGCCATACAGCGTGGCGCGCCCGGTAAAGACAAAGTCCGCACCCAGTGCCAGCGCCTTGACGATGTCGGCGCCGCGGCGCACGCCGCTGTCGAACAGCACCGGCATGCGACCACCCACCGCCTCGACAATCGCAGGCAAGGCATCAATGGCCGCACGTGCACCATCGAGTTGCCGGCCGCCGTGATTGGACACCACCACGCCGTCGGCACCATGCTGCAGCGCGAGGCGGGCATCATCGGCAACCAGCACCCCCTTGATCAGCAGCTTGCGCGGCCAGATCGTGCGCAGCCAGGCCATGTCGCTCCAATCCAGCGCGTCGCGGCGCGCGCGGAAGGCCGAC
>CAMBCD010000090.1 GCA_945863085.1 Bordetella parapertussis | reverse complement strand
ATGCCGCTGCTGCAGTACCGTTCACCATCGAGAGTCGCAACACAATCAGTGACTTGGCATCGCAAACGAGTGCCGCATCTGAACTGGCATTGCACTTGAGCGTCGCCAATATCGACCGCTGGAACGACAGGGAAGTGATTGCGGCATTGCGCAGCGCGGCAAAAATCCTCGCGCAATGCGAAATCCGCATCACCGGCGCAGAACTGCTGCAGATCACCGTGCCGGAGACCCACCGCCATTTCGATACGCCACGCTCGCGCGAACTGGCCCGCGCGCTGGCCTTGCCAAAACCGACGCTGTATTTCACCGCCGGCACCCGCCAGCTGCCGGCCTTCGACGCCGAGGCCATCGGCCGCAGCAACAGCCGCAGCCGACCCGAACTCAGGGACACGGTGTGGATCGCCCGCGGCGCGCGCGACCTGGGACAGGTCATCGCCCACGAACTGGCGCATGTGCTGATGGACAGCGGCGGGCATGACAACAGCCCGGGCAATCTGATGGCCGAGGAAACCTCGCCACAAAATACGCAGCTGAACGCGGCGCAGTGCGCGCAAATGCGCAGTACCGGCACGCGCAACGGCCTGCTGCGGCCGGGCGTAAACTGAATCCACCATGTCGGAACCCAAGCACCCGGCCGTAAGCGCCCCCGAAGGACCGTGGAATCCCGGACTGCAATCGCAGATCCCCAAGGACCTGCTGCCGCTGGCCACGCTGTATCGCCCGGAAAACGTGCTGACCACGCTGCGCCAGGCGCGCGAACTCGCCGACCTGACAGGACTCGCCGCGGAAGACCTGGTGGTGTTCCGCCCGGAACGGCTGGTGGTGCATGAACTGCTGGCGCGGGTCACGGCGGACTTCAGCGTTGACGACGGCCGGAAAACCGAAGACCTCGGCATCAACTTCCGGCGCATCACCGAAATCATCCTGACCCGCCATGTCGCACCGCATATGGCCGAAATCCGCGCCGCGCATGAAGCGCTGCGCGCGCAGTTGTTCACTGCCGTCACCACGATGCTCGACTACGGCCTGCAGGATGATGCGCCGGCAGCGCCACGGCCACGCGCCGGATTCTGGTCAACACTGTTCCGCAGCCCGGCGCCGGCGCCCGTGGAAGAAGCCGAAGCCAGCGACCTGTGCGCGATCCGCCGCTGGGACGCGCAGGCGCAGACCACCGGCGATCCGCTGCAGCGCGCGGCCTGCCTCGCCCTCGCCCGCGTCGCCTCGGCGATGCACGCGCGCCACGGCCGGATCTGGGGTGATCGCGGATTGATCGCCACCGTGGCTACCGATCTTGCCGCCAACGATTACGGCAGCGAGGAAATCGGCCGCCTGATCGAACCTTATGTACAACAGGGCGCGCAGGCCGAAGGTTTCCGCCTGCTGCCGGTACAGCCGCAACCGGTGGTGATGAACACCAAGGGCGCCTCCGCCGCCGGCAAAAGCACGCTGCGCCCGCTGCAGCGCGCACTGGCGGCGCGTATCGGCATCAGTTGGGATGATTTCGCGCTGATCAGCCCGGACATTTTCCGCAAATTCCTGCTCGATTACGCCACGCTGGGCCCGGCCTACAAATACGCCGGCGCGCTGAGCGGCCACGAACTGCAGATCGTCGACCACAAACTCGACCGCACCATGGCGAGCAAGGCGGCGCGCGGTGCGATGTCGCATCTGCTGATCGACCGTTTCCGTTTTGACACCTTCGCGCCCGCGTCCGACGTCGCCGGCAGCAACCTGCTGACCCGATTCGGCAATCTGGTTTATCTGTTCTTCATGCTCACCCCGCCCGACGCCACCGTCGAACGCGCCTGGCATCGCGGCCTGGAGGTGGGGCGTTACAAAGCCGTGGATGATTTACTGGCGCACAACATCGAGGCCTACACCGGCATGCCCGAAGTGTTTTTCACCTGGGCGCTGGCCGGTGACAAGAAGGTGCATTACGAATTCCTCGACAACAGCGTCGCGCTCGGTGAACGGCCGCGCACCGTGGCTTTCGGCTGGAACGGCGAAATGAATGTGCTCGACGTCAAGGGCCTGCTCGACGTTGATCGTTACCGCCATATCAATGTCGATGCAAAAAACGCACAGGAAGTGCATCCGGGCGGCGCTGCGATGGCGCCGGAACACAACACGCGCTTTCTCGCCGCCTGCGTCAGCCGGCTGCCCGCAGTGAATTTCGCCGACCGCAACAGCGGACGCATTTACCTGCGCACCGAGCACGGCAAAATGGTCTGGACCGACCCGCAGATCCTCGCCGCCGCGCTGACCGATGCCGAAACCCGCGCCGGTATCGCCGCCGTAGCACCTCAGGCTTTGCAGTTTTCAACAACACCGGCCACACCGCGCGTACTGCAGGACATCATCGGACAGGATCGCATCCATACCCTGGGACAATGGGGCGGAAACTATATAAGTATTTGATTTTAAACATATTATTAACACGCGCCGGAGGGCTTACATCTCCTTACAAACGCTCACATTGTTGTTGAAGATTGCTGCCTAGACTTTGTTCCGTGACCAGTAACAACGAGTCACAAAAAAAGTTGCAGGGGCAACCAGAGAACGCAGCAAGTTTGCACAAAGGAGAACCACCATGAAACTTCTGACAACTGCAGTGTTATCAGCAATGTTGTTCGCAACAGGTCCGGCCCTGGCTGATCGTGGCGATGACCGCGGCCATGGCAATAAGCACTGGAAACATTCGCAGCACTTCGACAAACACCGCGGCCATCATTACGCCCCGCCGCGTTACGTGGTGCACCGGGATGTGCATCACTACTACCAACCGGCGCCGCGGTATTACGCACCGGCCCATGTGTATGCGCCAGTGCCGGTTTACCGGCCGTCGGCAGGCATCCACGTCGTGCTGCCGAATATCTACATCCCCCTGCGCTGAGCGCGGGTCAAATAAACGCCCCGCACGGGTTTAGCCCTGCGGGGCGTTTCTTTTTGTACGGCCCGCTATAATCACTGCACCTTCCCCATACGACGAGGCCGCAATGGACGGCAGCGCAGATCTCCAGATCAAACTTCCGGCCGCCAGCGGTCGCATGGAAATGTACCGGCTGCAGGGCCCGCGGCAGTTTGTCACCGCGACTTCGCCCGCGCAGCTGACGCGTGTCGCCTACTCCGCCGGGCATGTTGTCGCTGATCCGCTGGCTGCAATCAATCCCACGCTGGATTGCGCCGTCGACTGGGACGCCACCATCGCCTATCGGCAATATCTGTGGAGCATGGGCCTCGGCGTGGCCGAAGCCATGGACACCGCACAACGCGGCATGGGTATGGACTGGCCGCAATCGCTGGAGCTGATCCGCCGCTCCACCGATGCCGCAAAGGACATCCCCGGCGCATTACTCGCCTCCGGCTGCGGCACCGACCAGTTGGCGCCCGAAGATGCGCGCACTGTCGATGATGTCATCCGCGCCTATGAAGAACAGATGGCGGCGATCGAAGCCGTCGGCGGCCGCCTGATCCTGATGGCCAGCCGCGCACTGGCCAAAGTTGCGCGCAGCCCTGCTGATTACGAAAAGGTGTACGACCGCGTCCTGCGCCAGGCCAAACAACCGGTGATCCTGCACTGGCTGGGTGACATGTTCGATCCGGCGCTGAAGGGTTACTGGGGTTCGACTGATACGCAACAGGCCGTCGAGATCGCGCTGGGCATCATCAACGCGCATACCTCCAAGGTTGATGGCATCAAGATGTCATTACTCGACAAGGACATCGAAATCGCCGTGCGCCGGCGGCTCCCGGCCGGCGTGCGTATGTACACCGGCGATGATTTCAACTACGCCGAACTGATTGCCGGCGACGAAATCGGTGACACATCCAACCGCCGCCACAGTGACGCGCTGCTCGGCATTTTCGACGCCATCGCCCCGGCAGCCAGCGCCGCCCTGCTCGCGCTGGCGCAAAACGACCGCAAAAAATTTGACGAAATCCTCGCGCCCACCGTGCCGTTGTCACGCCACATGTTCGGCGCGCCAACCCGTTTCTACAAAACCGGTGTGGTGTTCATGGCCTGGCTCAACGGCCACCAGTCGCATTTTATGATGGTGGGCGGGCAGCAGAATGCGCGGTCATTGCCACATCTTGTCGAGTTGTTCCGGTTGGCGGATAAGGCGGGATTGTTGCTGAAGCCGGAACTGGCGGTGGTGCGGATGAGGACGCTGCTGAATTTGCACGGCGTCGCCTGACCACCCGCAACGTTAGCCTGGGCAACATCGGGATCAGCAGGCAACTCCGGTTACGTCACTTCCAGCAGGCTGCGCCAAACCGCTTTACCATCCAGATCAAGGATCGGATGCCGCAACATTGACCAAAACCCGTTTACACAAAAATCCAGACACTCTCCCCCAAGCCAATGATTTCATTTGGAGAAGAACACAAATTCGGCAGCCAAAGGCACGCGTTCCGCCGCCCCGATGTTGCCCACATCACAGCGACTCAATGGCGCAACACCACCGACCGTGTTCACACGCTGCAAGCTTGTGATCCTGGAAAAGCGCCCCTCCGCACCGGTTGATCGCGCGGACAACAGGAGCCATTGGCCCGCACCAGCTTGCGGCGAATTCGCCCGTGCTTTGACCTGACCAGCAAACTTGCTGCCGTCGACCGCCACCCAAACGGGTGGCGGAAAAGTGTGGCGGCCAACCACCTCGCCCCGGTCATCGAATAATTGAAGCTCTGATGCCACATACGTCCAGACCGCTCCGGAAACAGCGTGAGTTTTGCACTGGTAAGTCTGCATGCCATGTGCCGCGAAGCGGTAAACTTCCCGTTCTCCGGCCGGCACAAGGCTCGCGGGCACCGGTACCTGCATCGGCTGGCCGGCGCAAGCCGTGAACAAAAACGTCAACACCACGATTACTGGTCTCATTGGTCATTCTCCTCTAGGTATCGATTTGAAACGTCAGGTTCGCCGCATGCACTTTTCTGGCATACGCTCAGGGCAGCTTGGCTGAAGACGAAAACGGTCTGGTCGCATCCACCACAAACATGACCAGCTGGATGAGATCGGTCGTGCCGCTACTGAAAACTTCCATCGGCGTGTCGGCGTGATGGCCATTCATCGTCTGTCCAGCATCAATATGGGTGACACCACCGCGCGTTCTCTGCCCCAATTGACCGGCCAGCACATAGAACGCTTCGGAACCGGGATGGCTGTGCACAGAGGTCCGCGATCCGGGCGGACCACCGGCGATGTTGACGCGCAGGAGATACTCCGGCGCGGTAATTGGCGGCACGGGCCCGATCTCCGCAACTTTGCTGCCACCGACCGTCGCGGCGCCCCGAGAACCCAGTGTGAACAGCCAGACTTTTCCTGCAACCATGGCAGCGAGAGCTGTCGGGCCCGCGGCGACTTGAGCCTGCTCGAGAGTTGGAAAATTCTCGATTTGCCAGTACAAAGGCCCGGCGGGCAGCTGCGGGATTTTTTTCTCGACGACCGGTTTGACAAAAAATTTCTGCGCCTCCGCGGCCGTTGCCTGGAGCACGCAAAAACTCGATATCAAAAGGCCAACCATACCAACAGCTAATTTCCTCATGGCGATACTCCCTTAATTAAGATGTTTGCCGGCCTGCAGCCAACCTCGTAACATTCGGCGAGCGGATGGCTGAGCCTGCACCGCGATTCTTCCTGCCCGATGCCGCCAGAGTCCCGACGAAACAACTATGGTTTTCCTACGGAAATAATTGTGCTGACAATTCAACGGGTTATGCCTGCGGCTCAGGATCTCGGCTGTGCTTGATCGGACCCGCAGCGGGAACGAAGCAGCGCCAAATTTGCGAATCCAAATCGGCGATTGGTGGGCCGATTCGGCGACCAACGAACTCGGGAGAGCGCAGGAAAGCTTACGCATTGAGCCGAAAGCAATGGCCGTCTTGATGTTTCTGGCCACTCGTCAAGGCGGAGTCGCCACCCGCGAAGACCTGCTTTCAGCGGTCTGGCCTGGCGTGGTCGTCGGAGACGAGGCGCTCACCCAGAGCATCATCAAGTTGAGAAAAGCGCTTGGCGACAACCCCCGCTCCCCTGCTTATATCGAAACCATCTCAAAGCGGGGTTACCGCCTGATCGCTCCAGCGAGGATCATTGAGACCGTTGCAAATCCACATACGGGACAACAGGAAGCCTTACCTCCACGACCTTCCGCAAAAACGGGCACTAACATCCGTAGGCTCTGGCCGGCAGCCAGCGCGGTACTTGCCCTGCTTGTAGTGGCCGCCTATTTCTACCTGTTACCGCCGGAACTCGCACCGAAGTTGGCTGTCGGGCAGTACAACAATCCAGTCGACTGGGACACGCCGAAGACGGGATTGGTCACTGTGACGGTGCTGCCGTTCGAAGCATTGGGAGCCGTGGGAGAGCAGGCGTATCTGGCCCGCAGCATCAGCAACGACCTGATGACAGACCTGTCGCGTCTCTCCGGGTTGCGGTTGATCGCCTCCGCCCAAACCGGAAAAAGCGCGCAGATGACCCCAAACGTGCGTTATGTGATCGCCGGCAGCGTCCAGCATGAATCCGAGCTGTTGCGGGTGAATCTCCGCCTGATAGACGCCCGGTCTAACGAACAACTCTGGTCTGAACGTTTCGAGGGGCCGTTCCGCGATCTGTTCGGCATCCAGAACGAGATCACGCGCAGGGTGATAGAACAGTTACCCGGCAAGGTGAGCAATGCCGAACGGCAGCGAGTCGCAATCCGTTATACGCACAGCCTCGAAGCGTACGATTACTTCCTGCGTGGGCAAGCGCTGTTTCTCGTCCGACGGAGCGAAGACAACGAACAGGCCCGTTCGCTCTTTCGGAAAGCCCTTGAACTGGACTCAAAATTCGCACGCGCCTACGCAAGCCTCGCCATGACGTATGCGATAGAGTTCCGTCTGAGACCAACTGCCGACTCAACACCTGCCCTCAAGCGGGCCTTCGAACTTGCCGAATCCGCGCGAATGATCAACCCCGACATCCCGGAAATCCATTGGGCGCTCGGTTTCGTTCAACTGCAGGACCGTCGCTACGAAAAGGCGCTCGGATCCCTGCGCAAGGCGTTGGACCTGGACCCTTCGTACGCGGATGCCTACGCACTGATGGGCGGCATCTACACCTATACCGGAGCACCGGAGCGGGCGATTCCATTACTGCGAACAGCGATGCGCCTCAACCCGGACGGCGGCTATCTTTATTTCCAGATCCTGGGCCGGGCCTATCTGTTCGAGAACGATATCGAGCAGTCGCTGCTCAACTTGCGCGAGGCGTTGGCGCGTAATCCGGTCGATCTCGAGACACGCGTATACCTCGCGGCGGCAATGGTAGCCGGAGGGGATCGTTTCGGGGCGGAGTGGGAAGCGGAGGAAATCCGCGCGCTGGATTCCGGATTCTCGATGCGCAAGTGGTTCGAGACCTACCCCATGAACAGCGCCCGGCATAAAGCCCGACTGTCGGGTCTCCTCGCGCAGGTGGGGTTGTAGTCCGCGGCTACTGCCGCCGCGATTGCGGCGATGACACAAACTGGGGCAGCGTAAGTTTTCTGAAAAATTACATTGATCCTGCTTATCTTCCCCAGAAACCCACCTGGTATTACAAAACCGGCGAGGTGTTCATGGCCTGGATCAATGGCCACCAGTCGCATTTCACGATGGTCGGCGGGCAGCAGAGTGCGCGGTCGCTGCCGCACTTTGTGGAGTTATTCAGACTGGCGGATGCTGCGGGATTGTTGCAGAAGCCGGAGCTGGCGGTGGTGCAGATGAGGATGCTGCTGAATTTGCACGGCGTCGGTCAGTAACATATGTATCTGTCGTTGAGAACAAGCCACACAAAGTCACAGAAAGTCTGACGAAGCTACAAAATGGGTACAGTCGAGGGCGCCCGCTTTCGACCCAAAGCGGACATCCCATTGATCCTGAACGCCAAGTCTGTGGTTCAAGTTTAGGTTGGAGAGTCTGTCCAGTGCGGAAGCGGGTATTACCTTGGCGTTATTTGCCCCTTTGATTCGCTTAACAGCGTAATATTTCCTAGCAACGTATCCGTACCCCTTGTTACCTAGAGGGTGCAGCAACATGCGATCATGAGCAGATGGAGTCATGGCAGAAATGGCAAATTCTCTCGACACCACTACAGCGCAGGCATACGAGAAATTCCTTGTGCCGGCGTTCCAAGGGCCGCAGGCGGTTGAGGCGGTCGATATCGCTTCACCGAAGCCGGGGGAACAGCTGCTTGACGTTTGTTGCGGCACGGGCATCGCTGTTCGTTTGGCGTTGCCCCGCGTTACGCCTGGCGGGAGAGTAGCGGGACTGGATATCGATCCTGCGATGATTGACGTGGCGCGCTCCCTTTCCGGCAGTCCAGACGGCGCAATCGTAGACTGGCATTGTGCAAGCGCACAGGCCATGCCATTCGAGCGCGGGACGTTCGATCTTGTGTTCTGTCTCCAAGGACTGCAATTTCTTCCGGACTGCACTGCCGGCCTTGCGGAGATGCGGCGCGTCATGAAACCCGGCGGTCGACTGGTCGCGATCGTCTGGAGCGCCATCGAACACTGTGCAGGGCAATACGCAGTGGTGCAGATACTTCGACGCCGCAACGTAGATGCAACACCTATGCTCAAGGCCAATGCACTGGGTGATGTCGGCAAGCTTCGCGCACATGCAGAAAATGCGGGCTTTAGTGATATCAAAGTTCGTGCGGTGTCCAGGACTGCACGCTTTCCATCCATCAGCAATTTTATTGAAGCGCTCGCTGCAGGAGGTGTCGCGAGCCGCCTTGCAATGTCAAAAGTCCCTGAGGATCAGCGAAGTGAGTTTTACCAAGAGATTACTTCGGCGCTGCGGCAATACGAGGGCAGCGAGGGCGTCATGCTGCCGTTGGAATATTTAGAGCTGGTCGCGCGTTCGTAGCAACTTTCATTTTATTTTTTTAAAGAGGGCTTGGTGTCAACAGTGACACCGACTTTCTGCAGATCGAGATTAGCTCAGGGAAGGAGAAACA
>CAMBCD010000089.1 GCA_945863085.1 Bordetella parapertussis | reverse complement strand
TCTCATCACGCGTCCGGCGCACCAAGCCGGCAACCTGGCCATGCTGATCCGTGCCGCGGGCGGCAACCCGATCATTTTCCCGGCGCTGGAAATTCTCGATCCCGCCGATCCCCAGCCCTTGTTCGACGCCATCGACCGGCTGGACACCTACGATCTCGCCATTTTTATCAGCCCCAACGCAGTTACGCGCGTGATGAGCCGGATGGCGGCGCGCCGTGCCTGGCCTGCCGGCTTGCGCGTGGCCGCGATCGGCAAGGGCGGCGTCAGTGAACTGGAGCGCCACGGCATCCGCGGGGTGATTGTGCCGCAGTGCGGTTTTGACAGTGAGCGGCTGCTCGAAATGCCGCAGCTGCAGGCTGTCAGCGGACAGCGGGTGCTGATATTGCGCGGCGATGGCGGGCGGGAATTGCTCGGCGATACCCTGGCTGCACGCGGTGCGCAGGTGGATTACGTCGCCTGTTATCGCCGCGCGCGACCGCAAGCAGACCCGGCGCCCCTGCTGCAGGCCTGGGCACAGGACGGGGTACATGCGGTGATCGTCACCAGCAGCGAAGGACTGCGCAACCTGTTTGTGATGCTCGGCAAGCCCGGCGAATCCCTGCTGCAGCACACTCCGCTGCTGGTGCCGCATCCGCGCATCGCCGCCGTCGCGCGGGAACTCGGCTGCAGGGAGGTCATCGGGACCGCCCCCGGCGATGACGGCCTGCTCGCGGGCCTGTTGCAGCAGTTCGCAGCGAAATAGCCGCAGCACACGCATGATATTCTTCAAATGATGAGTGAAAAACCCACACCGGACGGCAATGGCGCAACGCCGGGGACTGTCGCCCCCGCTGCGCGTGGCGGCGCGCTGCCGGCGCTGGCGCTGCTGGCGGCGCTGGCGGCTTTGGGTTTTTCCGGTTACCAGTGGTACCAGGATCGCAGCTCGGATAACGTGCTGCGCCGCGAACTGGCGCAGCGCCTGGCGAACATGGAAGAGCAAAACAAGGATGCCGGTGCGCGCGTGCTGCAGGCGATGGCGGCCTTGCGCGAAGCCGAAGTCAAGGTGGGTGTGCTGGAAGCAAAACTCGCGGAATCGCAGAACCAGCAGGTTGCGCTCGAAGCGCTGTATCAGGAACTCTCGCGCAACCGCGACGAGTGGGCTTTTGCCGACATCGAACAATCCGTGCTGCTGGCCAGCCAGCAATTGCAGATTGCCGCCAATGTGCGCACTGCGCTGATCGGCCTGGAAAATGTCGAGGCGCGACTGCAGCGCATGGACCAGCCGCGCTACAGTGCGCTGCGCCGGGCACTGACACGGGACATCGAGCGCCTGAAAGCGCTGCCGCTGGTCGACGTTTACGGCACCAGCGCGCGGCTCGATGACGCGATTGCCGCGATCGACCGCCTGCCGCTGGCGATGGATGCGCGCGCGCGGCCGGATGCCGCGGCAACTGCCGCACCGGCGGTCCCCGCCACGGAAGCACCGGCGTGGGAGCGGGTGATGCGTGAGGCGTGGCGGGAACTGCGCCAGCTGGTGCGCGTGCAAAGTGCCGGTGTGCAGGATGCGGCGCTGCTGGCGCCGGAACAGGCTTTTTTCCTGCGCGAGAACCTGAAGCTGCGCCTGCTGGGCGCACGCATTGCCCTGCTGTCGCGTGATGGCAAAAGTTACCAGGGTGACCTGCAGGCGGCCTTGTCCGCGCTGGAACGCCATTTCGACAAGCGTGACAGTGCGGTGATGGCGACTGCTGCGGCGTTGCGCAAATTGCAGTCGGCGCAGGTGCAGATCGACCTGCCGGATCTGCAGGACACGCTGGAAGCGTTGCGCAAGTTGCGCCTGCCCCGCGCCAAGGGAGCGGCCTAAGCGCCGCGCCTGCAACATTTCCGTTTACAGACCACGATGCGCTGGCTGATCTGGATACTGGTGGCGGCGGCCCTCGCAACGGGCCTCACGCTGCTGGCGCAGCTGAATACCGGCTATGTGCTGGTGGCACTGCCCGGACACCGCATTGAACTGTCGCTGAATTTTGCGCTGGTGCTGCTGGTGCTGGGTTTTGCGTCGGGATATTTTCTGGTGCGCCTGCTGGTCACCGCCATTGAGCTGCCGGGACGCGTGCTGCGGTTCCGTGCGGCGCGCCGTCGTGAAACCGCGCATGGCACGCTGGTCGGGGCCTTGCGCGAGTTTTTTGCCGGGCGTTATGCCAGGGCCGAAAAAGCGGTGAACCGCGCGGTCGCGCTGGGTGAACCCGGCGACCTGGGGGCCATTATTGCCGCGCGTGCCGCACACGAGCTGCGCGAGCCCGGACGCCGTGACGCCTATCTCGCGCAATTGACCGCGGATCCGGCGCGGCCCGACGCCGCCACGGCAATCAGTACGGCGCAGATGCTGCTTGATGAGAGGCGGCCGGAAGACGCACTGGCGGCGCTGGCGATGCTGCCGAACAAACATACCGCAGCATTGCGCCTCGAACTGCGCGCACGGCAGCGCATCGGACAATGGGAGCAGGTGCCGGCGCTGATCGACCTGCTGGAAAAGCGCAACGTATTCAGCGTCGAACAGGCCGATGCCGAACGCCGCCATGCCTGGCGGCAGTTGATCCAGCGCAAGTCCGGTGATGCAGCGGAGCTTGCTGCAACCTGGAAACGCGTGCCTGACCGTTATTGCCGCGACACCGCCGTTGCCGGCGCCGCGGCGGGGGCGGTTCTCGGGCTGGGACGGCACGCCGAGGCGGCGGCCATCATTGAGCGCAGCCTCGACCGGGAATGGGACAGCGGGCTGGCCGCCCTGTATGGCGAGTGTGGCGGTGCCGATTCACTGCGACAGATCGAACACGCGGAACGCTGGCTGAAGGCGCACCGTACGGATGCCGCCTTGCTGCTCGCGCTGGGCCGTCTGTGCGCACGGCAGCAGCTGTGGGGCAAGGCGCAGAGTTATCTGGAGGCAAGCGTTGCGCTGGAGCCGACGTACGCAGCACATCTGGAACTCGCCCAGTTGCATGAGCGCCTGGAGCGTGGTGAGGCAGCGCGCGCCCACCATCAGGCCAGTCTTGAGCTGGCGGTGGCGCAACTGAACCGGACCGCCGCCGCGCGGCGGCGCAAACCGGTTTAACTGGAAGCCTGCAGCCGTTAAGCCTGCGGACCTTATGCCTTACTATGTGGCGGTGGCCGGGGTGAACGCATCGGCGTAAAACGCCGCTTCCGGCAGGCCGCAGCGGGCGAGGAAATCGCGGCGTGCGGCATCGATCATCGCTGGCGCGCCGCAGGCATAGACCTCGTGTCCGGATAAATCCGGCAGATCGGCCATCACCGCTTCATGCACCAGGCCGCGGCGTCCCGCCCATCCATCTTCCGGGACCTCGTCCGACAGCACCGGCACATAGGTGATGCCGTGTTCGCGCTGCCACGCTGCGGGCAGCTCGTCCAGGTACTGGTCGGCGGCGCGCCGCGCGCCGCGGTACAGCAACAGCGGCCGTTTGATCTTGTGGTGTATCGCGTGTTCGATGATGGCCTTGATCGGCGCGAATCCAGTGCCACCGGCCACCAGCACTGCCGGTTTGTCATTGTCCTCACGCAGATAAAAGGTGCCGAGCGGACCTTCGAAACGCAGGATGTCCTTTTCTTTCATCTGCGTGAACACATGGATGCTGAACGGGCCGCCGTAATTGCGCAGATGCAATTCCAGCAGGCCGTCGTCATGCGGCGGATTCGCCAGCGACAGGCTGCGCCGCGTGCCGTTCCTCAGCAGAATGTCGATGTACTGACCGGCGAGGAACTGCAGGCGTTCCGAGGCGGGCAGGCGCAGGCGGATGCGCATCACGTCGGGGGCGACCAGTTCCAGTGACTGCACCCGGCACGGCAGCGTTTTCACCGGGATGTCCTTGACCGCACCGATTTCACGGCATTCGATGATCAGGTCGGAACGCGGCTGTGCCTGGCAGAACAGCGCCATGCCGGCGGCGCGTTCAGCGGCGGGCAGCGCGCTGTCCTGGGATTTGCCGTGATCAACAACACCCGCGGCTACCTTGCCCTTGCATGAGCCGCAGCTGCCGTTGCGGCAGCCGTAAGGCAGCCGGTAGCCTTCGCGCAGCGCGGCTTCGAGCACGGTTTCGCCGGGCGCCGCCTGGAAAACATGGCCGCTGGGCCGGATGGTGATTTGGGGGGGCATCGCTCGGATTTCAGGGGGCTGGGCTAAAATGGACGACTATGACAATGAGGCTGTAAATATGGCTGTAAATACGGCTGTAAAACGCGCGGGGACTATGTAATGAAGCGCTTGCTGATCATCGGCTGCGGCGATGTGGGTTTGCGTGTGGCATTGCTGCTGCGCGCGCGGCATCGCATTTACGCGCTGACCCACAACGCGGAGCGTGTTGCCGAATTGCGCCGGAGCAGCCTGACGCCGCTGTTCGGCGACCTCGACCGGCCGGATACGCTGGCCGGTCTCGCCGGTCTTGCCCACGACGTCATCCACCTCGCACCGCCGCCCGCGCGCGGCCTCAGCGATGCAAGAACGGCGCATCTGATTGCGGCACTCGGACGGGGCCGCAGTCTACCACGGCACTTTATCTACATCAGCACCAGCGGCGTTTACGGCGATTGCAGCGGTGCGCTGGTCGACGAAACCAGTCCCTTGCGGCCGCAGACGGACCGCGCGCGCCGCCGCGCCGATGCAGAACAGCGGCTGCGCGACTGGGGCGTACGCACGGGGGTGTGCGTCAGCATTCTGCGCGTGCCGGGCATTTATGCCGCTGACCGGCTGCCGGTGGCGCGCATCGAACGCGGCACGCCGGCGCTGCGGCCGCAGGACGACACTTACGTCAATCACATACATGCCGACGACCTGGCGAACATGGTGGTCGCAGCCCTGCATCACGGCCAGGCCAACCGCAGTTACAACGCCAGCGACGACGCGCCACAGAAAATGGGCGACTACTTCGACCTGGTGGCGGATCGTTTTCACCTGCCGCGGCCGCCGCGCGTGACCCGCGCCGAGGCGAGGACGGTGATGCCGGAGAACCTGTATTCCTTCATGAACGAGTCGCGGCGCCTTGCCAACGGACGCATCAAGCAGGAGTTGCGAGTACGGCTGCGTTATCCGACCGTGCGCGAAGGCATTGCCGACGCGGAAGCCCTGCAGGTTCCGTCCCATGTCAGCTGACCATGAAGTGCTGCTGGTGATGTCCAGCCTGCCGGATCAGGCGGCGGCGCAGCAACTGGCGCGCACGCTGATCGAGCGGCGTCTGGCCGCCTGCGTCAGCGTGCTGGCGCCGTGCACGTCTGTTTATCGCTGGCGCGGCGCCGTGGAAGAAGCTGCGGAGGTGCCGGTGCTAATCAAAACCACGGCGGGTTGTTATGCCGAACTGGAGTCGGCCCTGCGCGCGCTGCATCCCTACGAACTTCCGGAAATCATCGCGGTCCCAGTGTTGCGCGGACTGCCCGCTTATCTCGACTGGGTGGCCGGCGAAACCGCCTCTCCCGGCATTTCTTCCTCCTCATTTTCCACCCCGCCATGATCCTGCGCTGGTTGATCCTGTTGCTCTCCTTGTGCGCCGGTTTTGCGCATGCCGCCGAACCCGAATTGCTGGAACCGGAAAAGGCCTTCGCGTTCAGCGCCCGGGTTGCCGGGCCGGATACGATTGAAGTGCGGTATGTGATCGCCAAGGGTTATTACCTGTACCGCGACAAGCTGCGCTTCACGCTGGAACCCGCGACGCTGGCTGATGGCAGCCCGCAACTGCCGCAGGGGCTGGTGCACAAGGACGAGTTTTTCGGCGAGACCATGGTTTACCGCGACGAAGTGCGCATCAGGTTGCCGGTCAAGGCCGGTGGCGGGATCGACCGGGCGGTGCTGACCGCGGTGTCGCAGGGCTGTGCCGATGTCGGCGTCTGTTATGTGCCGGTGGAACAGAAAGCCGACTTGCGGCTGGCCGCCGCGGGGTCTGCGGCGGACCCCGGTGATGGCGCGATGTCGCGGCTGTTTTCGGGCGCGGGCAATGTCCAGTCCCCGGCGGCGGCTGCGAAAGGGCAGGATGACCTGATCGCCGAACTGTTCAACGGCGAGACCTGGCTGCTGATCCTGAGCTTTTTCGGCTTCGGTCTGCTGCTGTCGTTTACGCCCTGTGTATTGCCGATGGTGCCCATCCTGTCCGGCATCATCATCGGCCAGGGTCAGAAAATGACCCGCATGCACAGCCTGTTGCTGTCCGTCGCCTACGTGCTGGGCATGGCCATTACCTACACCCTGGCGGGGATTGCCGCCGGATTGTCCGGTGCGCTGCTGTCGGCCGCGCTGCAGAATCCCTGGGTGCTCGGCACTTTTGCCGCGGTGTTTGTCGCACTGGCACTGTCAATGTTCGGTTTTTATGAATTGCAGCTACCGTCCGCGCTGCAGTCGCGCCTGGCCGGTACCAGCGGTCGCCTGCACGGCGGACACTACACGGGCGTGTTTGTGATGGGTGCGTTATCGGCGCTGATCGTCGGTCCCTGCGTTGCAGCACCCCTGGCGGGCGCGCTGCTCTATATCTCGCAAAGCGGCAGCGCCGTACTCGGCGGCAGTGCGCTGTTTGCGATGGCGCTGGGCATGGGCGTGCCCTTGCTGGTGGTCGGCGCATCGGCCGGTGCCTTGTTGCCGAAAACCGGACCGTGGATGGAGACCGTCAAACGGTTTTTCGGCGTGATGCTGCTGGCAGTGGCGATTTACCTGGTGTCGCCTGTCCTGCCGGTGACCGCACAGATGCTGGCCTGGGCGGCACTGCTGACCTTTACCGGTATTTACCTGCGCGCCATCGATCCCTTGCCGCCGGCCGCCGGCAGTTTTGCCCGGCTCAGCAAAGGCGCCGGCGTGATTGCGCTGGTCGCGGGCATCGCTTTTGTCATCGGTGCGATGTCCGGCAGCCGCGACGTGTTGCAGCCGCTGTCCGGATTGCGCGTTACGGCGGCAGGTGCGTCGGCCGGTCCCGGTGTTGCATTCCAGCGGGTGGCCAGTCTGGCTGAACTGGATGCGGCGATCGCTGCCGCCAGGGGCAAAACCCTGATGCTCGATTTTTATGCGGACTGGTGTGTCAGTTGCAAGGAAATGGAGCGTTACACCTTCAGTGACCCGGCCGTGCAATCGCGCCTTGCCGGCATGATCAAAATCCAGGCGGATGTGACCGCCAATACAGCCGAGCACAAAGAACTGCTGAAACGTTTCCGCCTGTTCGGTCCACCCGGCATCGTGTTTTTCGACCCGGCCGGACGCGAAATCCAGGGCTTGCGCGTGATCGGCTTCCAGCCGGCCGACAAGTTCGCCGCGGTCCTGGATCAGGCACTGGCTGTCCGGTGACGCCGGTCCGGCGGGCCTTGCTGATGGCGGGGATTGGCGGCGTGGCTGCGGCGGCCGGCTACTTCGCCAATGCCTGGCGCATCGGTGCCGTGGGTCCGGGCCCGGGTGCAGACGGCGATGTGGCCGCCGCGATCCTCGGCAGCACCCTGCATACCCTCGATGGCGCACCGCAAACGCTGGCCGGGCTGCGCGGAAAGATTCTGGTGATCAATTACTGGGCGACCTGGTGCGCACCATGCCGGGAAGAAATCCCGCTGTTTGTCCGGCTGCAGCAGGAATATGAAACCAAGGGGGTGCAATTTGTCGGTATCGCCGTCGATCAGGCGGACAGGGTTCGGGATTTTGCCCAAGAGTTCAACATCAACTATCCGCTGTTGATTGGCGGTCTCGATGCCGTGGAGTTGTCACGCAAAGCGGGCAACAAGGCCGGGGTGCTGCCCTATACGCTGGTGATGGACCGGACAGGAAAAATTGCCGCCAGCCTCGTCGGGGGCATATCCGAGGTCCGGATGCGCGCCCAACTGGCGCCATTGCTGTAGTTATCTTTTAGTAACTACTGGCTAATTTCGGCCAATTGCCGGCTTTCTGCTGGATTCCAGATAGGCAATCCTTGTTGCCGAATCTGCAGTGACCGGTGTTTGTGTCAGGACCATTGTCATGAATGCGTGACATTGCAGGGTAAATGGCTAATCGCGCTTAACTACCGTAATAATATAGACATTTTCCGTTAACTTGAGGCAAAATCCGGCATCTTGCGGGAATGCGGTTTGGGCGCTGGTGCTGGAGGGAATCCATGCGCGGCCCGACGGATGCCGGCGATTATAATCGGGAACACCATGTCCAGTACTAAACCACAGTTGCTGCTGATGAACGGGCCGAACCTGAACCTGCTGGGTACGCGTGAGCCGGGAATTTATGGCGCGACCACGCTGGCGGAAATCGAAGCCCGCTTGAAGACCCAAGGCATTGCCGGCGGCGTGACATTGGACACATTCCAAAGCAACTCCGAAGCGGAACTGGTCGAGCGGGTGCAGCAGGCTGGCCGCGACGGTGTCGCCTTTATCCTGATCAATCCGGCCGCGTACACCCACACCAGCGTCGCGTTGCGTGATGCGCTGGCGGCGGTGGCGATCCCGTTTGTCGAAATTCACCTGTCCAATGTGTTTGCCCGGGAGTCGTTCCGCCGGGAATCCTATTTTTCCGATATTGCCGTCGGCGTCATCAGCGGTCTCGGCCCGGCCGGTTACGAACTGGCGCTCGACTACGCGCTGCGTCACATCAAAAAGGGTTGATTCATGGATTTGCGCAAATTAAAAACGCTGATCGACCTCGTGCAACAGTCCGGCATTGCCGAACTGGAGATCACCGAGGGCGAGGAAAAGGTGCGTATCAGCCGCTTCGGCGCACCCGGTGCGCCGATGATGATGCCGCAACAGCTGGCGATGCCGGCCGCGGCAATGCCCATGGTCGAGATAGCCGAACCCGCAGCTGAAGCCACGGCGCCGGCGGAAGCCGAAGGCCATGCCGTGAAATCACCGATGGTGGGCACCTTCTATCGTTCGGCCACACCGGGCGCCAAGGCCTTTGTCGAAGTTGGCCAGGCGGTGAAAACCGGCGATACGGTGTGCATCATCGAGGCGATGAAGCTGCTGAACGAAATCGAAGCCGATCGCGATGGCGTGATCAAGGCCATCCTGGTCGAAAACGGCCAGCCGGTCGAATACGGCCAGCCGCTGTTTGTGATCGACTGAACCCTTTTGCC
>CAMBCD010000088.1 GCA_945863085.1 Bordetella parapertussis | reverse complement strand
CGTTACGCCAAGGTCTATCCGCAGGGGACGATCCCGACCAGCGACGAGTTGCTGGCCGAATTGCGCAAGCTCTGAGCGAAGGGCAGTTCCGGGCCGGCAGGCGGTCCCCGCAACGGGGCGGCCTGCCGGCCTTTTTGTTTTTGCTGGTGGCTGGCCCGTATTTTGCGTAGCTTGGCATTAATCTGCGTCCCTCATTTGTGTAAATCGGAGAGTTCGTCATGCTGAAAGGTAAAAACGCCGTCGTCACCGGATCCACCAGCGGCATCGGGCTGTGTGTGGCCGAGGCTCTGGCTGCGCGCGGGGTCAACATCATGCTGAACGGCTTCGGCAACAGCGCCGACATCGAGGTTTTGCGTTCACGCATCGCCCGCGTACACGGCGTCACGGCGCTCTACGACGGCGCCGACATGAGCAAACCCGCGGCCATCGCCGCGATGATGGAAAAAGCGGCGGCCGCATTCGGCAGCGTGGATATCCTGGTCAACAATGCCGGCATCCAGTTTGTGTCGCCGGTGGAGGATTTTCCACCGGAAAAATGGGATGCCATCATCGCCATCAATCTGGTGGCGCTGTTCCATACCATCCGCCACACGGTGCCCGGTATGAAACAGAAAAAATGGGGGCGCATCATCAACATCGCCTCGGCCCATGCGCTGGTTGCTTCCCCCTTCAAGTCAGCCTATGTCGCGGCCAAACACGGCGTCGCCGGCCTGACCAAAACCATTGCGCTGGAAACCGCGACCTTCGGCATCACCTGCAATGCGATCTGCCCGGGTTATGTGCTGACGCCGCTGGTGGAAAAACAGATCCCGGACACGGCCAAGGCGCGTGGCATCACCGAAGCGCAGGTGGTCAGCGACGTGCTGCTCGCGGCGCAGCCGACCAAGCAATTCGTCACCGTGGAGCAGGTGGCGGCGCTGGCGTGTTTTCTGGCGGGTGACGATGCGGCGTCGATTACCGGGACGCTGCAGGCGATCGACGGCGGCTGGACGGCTCAATAGTCACCACAAACGTTCGTCACCCCTGCGCGCCCCGAAGGAAGTCCCCGTGGGGGAGAAGCCGGGGTCCAGAGATTTTCGTTGAGTTGCGATCAACTTCCTGGATTCCGGCTTGCGCCGGAATGACGAGGGGTTAGGGTGCCGCGAGCCTTATGCGGCCGTCCTAATTATCTTCATGCGGCAAGTCCCCATCCTATTCTGAGGAGTAGATCACGTCCCGCACCGTCGGATACACCTGCCGCTCCCAGCGTTTGCCGCTGAACACGCCGTAGTGGCCGACACCCGCCTGCACATAGTGGGTGCGCAGGTATTGGGGCAGCCGTGAACAGAGATCCTGCGCCGCCAGCGTCTGGCCCAGTGCGCAGATGTCATCGCGTTCGCCTTCGACGGTCAGCAGCGCGGTGCGGCGGATTGCCTTGGGATTGATGATGCGGCCGCGGTAGGCCAGTTTGCCCAGTGCCAGCGCGTGTTCCTGGAAAACCAGTTGTACGGTCTCGAGGTAGAAATCGGCGTGCAGGTCCGACACCGCAAAATATTCTTCATAGAACCGCCGCGTCGCTGCCGCTTTTTCATGGTCGCCATCGACGATCTGCTGGTAATAATCCTTGAACGACTTGATGTGTCGCTGCAGGTTCATGTTGAGGAAGGCGGAGAGCTGTACGAAACCGGGGTAGACCCGGCGCCGCCCGCCGGCAAACTGCACCGGCACATGTTCAATCAGGTTGTGCTCGAACCAGGCTATGGGTTTGCTCGCCGCCAGCTCGTTGACTCCCGTCGGATTGATGCGGCAGTCGATCGGTCCTGCCATCAGTGTCAGGCTGGCCGGTGTTGCCGGATGTTTGTCCCCGGACATCACCGCCACTGCGGCCAGCGCTTCAACGCAGGGCTGGCAGATCGAGACCAGGTGCGAACCCGGGCCCATGACGTTGAGAAAATCGATGATGTGGTCGATGTATTCGTCGATGCCGAAACGGCCGGCTTCCATCGGCACATCGCGCGCGTTGTGCCAGTCGGTGATGTAGACGTCGTGGTCGCGCAGCATGGTGCGCGCGGTTTCCCGCAGCAGCGTTGCGAAGTGTCCGGACATCGGGGCGACGATCAGCACCCGCGGCTGCGGCGACGGTGTGTCCTTGCGGAAGCGGAGCAGGGTTGCGAAGGGCGTGGTGTGGACGATTTCTTCGGTCACCGCCAGTTCGCGTGTGCCGGAGACGATGGATTCAATGCCGAAGGCCGGGCGTTTGTGGGTCAGGCGGGCCAGCGTGAAGACCTCACAGGCCGCAGCCATGCGGCGCAGCGGCTGGAATCCTCCTGCGGTGGAGCCGTAACCAAGGAACACCGGTGCCGCCATCATCGCGGCTTCCCGCATCGGGTTGAGGACGTATTCCTGCGTCTGGTAGGCACTGTAGATCATGGTCATTCGATCCTTGAGTTCCGGCTGCCCGCCCGGCTTGTCCGTTCGTATGCAATATCTGCGCCAACGGGAAATTTGCATGGCATGACTCGTGCTAAAGACAAACCCATGCGTGCAGGAAGGCACCCTATGGGTGCATCCGGGCGCGTCTTTGCATGGAGGTTGGGCATCATGGCGCAGGCCACCTTGAGCATCAGCAGCAAAAATTATTCATCATGGTCGTTGCGCGGCTGGTTGCTGGCGCGTTTTGCCGGCCTCGAGTTCAAGGAGGTCGTGGTATCCCCCGACGATGCCGATGCCCGCCGCGAACTGCTGCTGATCTCGCCGTCGATCCTGGTACCTTGTCTGAGCCATGCCGGGATCAAGGTTTGGGATACCCTGGCAATTGCCGAATACCTCAATGAAATCAAACCCAAAAGCGGCTTGCTGCCGGCGACGCGTGCGGCGCGCGCGCATTGCCGCGCGGTGTCCGGGGAGATGCATTCCGGCTTCAGCAGCCTGCGTTCAGCGTTGCCGATGAACCTGAAGGGGGATTTTCCGAACTACAAGGTGTGGTCCAAGGCGCTCGGCGACATCGAACGCATCACTGCGATCTGGCATGAATGCCTGAAGGGATACGGCGGCCCCTTCCTGTTCGGCAAGAAGCGCTGCCTGGCCGACGCGATGTATGCACCGGTGGTCACGCGTTTCCGTACCTACCATGTCACCCTCGACAAGGAGTGCACGGCTTACTGTGATCAGATCATGAAAATGTCGGAAATGGCGGAGTGGATAGACGCCGCCAAACTCGAACACGACGACATCGAAGAACTCGACATGGAGTTCTGAGGGGCCCGGCCCCTCAGGTTTGCCGTGTTACTTCCAGGGCGAATTACGTCCAAGGCTTTGGCGCAGGCACTTCAGCCGGTGCAGGCATGTCGACGGTGGAGAAATCCGCCGGACCGACGATTTCCAGGTATTCCATGTCCGGGGAGTAATCGAACAGGTAGTGCACGATGCCCGGGCGCTGGTGTACGCAGTCGCCGGCGCTGACCAGGGTTTCCTTGTCTTCGTACATGAACTTGGCCCAGCCCTTGGTCATGATGACGATATGGAATTGCGCCTCATGACGGTGCCAGCCTGTGCCTTTTTCGGGCGCTTTGTTGGCCCGGACCATCTGGGCGATGACCTTGCCGGCAGTGGCATCGGCAATGCCGAGGTCGCGGTAAATAAAAAAATCCCTCAGTCCATCAGACCGGAATTCGGTCTCTCCGGGTTTGACATGTGAAAACTTGGTGACGGTTCGGTCGAGCATGGCGAGCCTCCTGTCGAAATGGCTGCCTCAACCCAAGCATAAGTTGTTCCAGACCTGTGGCGCACGACGCTGGTGCGGACGCACCGTGGAGGGGCGCTCCGGATCCGCCTGCCTTCAGTGCAGCGGGGTGACCGTAGCCATCAATCGCGGCTTCAGATTGAGCAGCAGGACCCGGTGCCCGAGCATGACCACACTGCCTTTGACGCGGTTGTCGCCAGTGTCGCTGAACTCGAAATCGTAGGCCCGTTGCAGCAGCAGCCGGCCGTCGGCATTGCGTCCCGGCTTGATCCCGGCAATGCCGACGGTGTCGTCAAGGAACAGCAGGTCTTCGGCTTCACAGGCGGCGCGCGCTGCGCTGACCGCGGCTTCACGTGCCTGCATGCTGTCCCACCATAACCAGCCGAGTGCGGCGAACAGGACCAGGAAAAAAATTTCAAGCATGGCGCAGTGTATTCCAGTGCGGCGATTGATGCGGTGGCGCAAAAATGCCGGCCTCTGCACCGACGAAGGCTCACCATGTGGATGCTGCCGCCACCGCTGGTGCCCGTAAAAATATGCGGTAGACTGACACGCACTTTCACCGGCACAGACCGGGGTTATCCGGAGGAGCAGCATGATTGAATTGAAATCGCGGACGCACACCGTTGACGACCTCGGCAGTGCGATTGACCTTTGTTATGCCAATGGGTGGACTGACGGCCTGCCGGTGATTCCGCCGACGGCGGAACGCATTACCGCGATGCTCGAAGCAGCGAACCTCAAACCCGAGCACCAGCTCGCCTTCATCGAAAACCGCCAGGTCTCGGTGACCGCGGAGAAGGTCGCGATCAATGCAGTGATGGCAGGCTGCAAACCGGAATACATGCCGGTGATTACCGCCACCGTTCGCGCGCTGGCCGATCCGCTGTACGGTTACCACGGCCCGGCCACCAGCACTGGTGGTGCGGCGGTGTTCATGCTGGTCAACGGCCCCATCGCCAAAGAGCTCGGCATCAACAATGGCGACAACCTGTTTGGCCAGGGCTGGCGTGCCAATGCCACCCTCGGCCGCGCCATCCGCCTGATGATGCAGAATGTGATTGGCACCACGCCCGGCGTACTGGACCGCAGCAGCCTCGGCCATGCCGGCAAATACACCTTCTGCATTGCCGAGAACGAGCAGGACAGCCCATGGCCGGCGTTCCACACTACGCGCGGTTTCCGCCCTGACCAGAACGCGGTGACCGTGTTTGCCGCCTTCGCACCGCACCAGTATTCGAACGGCCTCAGCGCAACCCCCGAAGGCGTGCTGACCACGGCCTGCGCGCAGATGCGCATCTCGGCGGGCACCAACCGCCAGCCGCAGTACGCGATGGTGTTTGCCGGGGAGCATCAGGAAATCATGAAAAAGGCCGGCTGGTCGCGCGAGGATGTGCAGAAGTACGTGTTCGAAAACACCCAGTCGAAAATGGCCGACCTGCAGCGCGCGAACATCCGCCCGGGTCCGATCACCGCCGAAAGCGAAAAGACGCTGATGCCGCTGGTCGAGACGCCGCAGGATTTACTGGTGATCGCCGCCGGCGGCCGCGCCGGTGTGCAGTCCGCCTATATTCCGGGCTGGGGCGGCAAAAACGGTTCGCAGAGCGTCACCCGCGAAATAAAAAAATACTAATAAAATCAATTACTTATGTAATTAACGGCAATACCACAGAAGGAGCGCAGCATGTCATTGCAAATCTACGATCCAACCACTGAAGTGAAAGGCCGCACGATTTCCTATGCCACGCGGCCGAAGTCGCTGAAAGGTCTGCGCATCGGCCTGGTCGACAATACCAAACACAATTCCGACCAGATCCTGCTGCGTGTCGCCGGCATCCTCGAGCGTGAACACGGCGCAAAAACACATGTGATCCGCAAAAAGAAAAGTTCCGGTTCGGCGCCCAGCCCGGAAATGATCGAAGACTACAAAGCCAACTGCGATGTCGTCGTCGCAGGCGTCGGCGACTGAGGGTCATGCAGCTCGGGCAGTGTGCTCGACAGCATAGTATTTGAGCAGCAAGGGGTGCCGTCGGCGTCGATCGTGACGCATGTATTCATCGTGACGGGCAAGGCGATGGCAAGGACCTGGGGCGTGCCGGATTTCAAATTCCTGGTGCTGCCGCATCCGATTGCCAACCTGACGCCGGAACAGATGGACCAGCGTGCGGCGGAGATTACGCCGCAGGTGGTGGATCTGGTGTTGAAGGGGCAGCAGGCGGCTTAGGTGTCAGGAAATTGCAGCGAAGGAAAAGGGGCCACGCGGCCCCTTTTTTACGTTGGCAGACGAGAACTCCAAGAATTGATTCAGAGCGGCTACGTTAATTAGATTTCAGCTCGTTTCAAGCAGATCTGGACAAAGTTCTGGATGACCTTGGATCTGTCCTGTTTGCGGTAGATTAATGCAATCTCCGTGCTCGCCTGGGCCGCACTGAGGGTTTTATATACAACCCCGGGCGTGTGCATGTTCCTGGCGCACTGGGGTACCAGGGCGACACCCAGGCCGGCTGCGGCAAGAGCCGCGGCAATCGGGACGCTGGAGGCTTCCTGCGTGATGTAGGGATCGAAGCCGGCGGTGTTGCACGCTTTCATTGCCCAGTCATGCAGTCCCCCGATCTCGTAGGGATACATGACGAATCGTTCATTTGCCAAGTCCTTGAGCTTGATCATTTTTCTGGATGCCAGGGCATGGTCTTTTCGCAAGGCCACGTAGATCTCTTCGGCAAATATGGGCTGGATTGCCAGGCCATCAGCGGGGGTCCTGATTGGCAGCCTTGCAAATCCGACGTCTGTCTCCTCTTCCTGTATTTTCTGAAGTTGCTCTTTCGTCCGCGCCTCCTTCAGATAGAGCTCAACATCGGGATACATAGTTCGAAATTCATTGAGAAGTGAGGGCAACATTCTTGAGAAGGGCAATGAGCCTACCGTTGAGATGCGAATCTTTCCGGATTCACCCCGCTCCGCGCGTTGGGCCGCCAATACGGATTTATCGGCCTGTCTTATTGTTTCAAGAGCACTGGAAAAAAATGCGTTGCCGGAATCCGTCACTATTACTTTGCGCTTTGTCCTTACAAGCAACTTCACTTTGAGGTCGCGCTCGAGCTGGCTGATTTGGCGGCTGAGGGCGGGTTGTGAAATTCGCAGCTTCGCAGCCGCGCGGCCGAAATGCAAAGCTTCGGCAACGGTAACGAAATAGCGGAGTTGGTTCAGGGTCATGTCAGATCAGACCGCGCAGGTTGCTTTGGAATTTCTGAAAAACCGGATTGCATGAGCATTCCCTCAATTCGGATGTCCGCTGCGCCGCGCAGTGCAAAAAGGAGTCTGGCGGTGTTCGGTGCTGTTAATAATAACCTTTGGTTATTAATATTGTCATTAATTGCACTACCTCATATGTTTAAATAATTCGTTACGGGAGGCATCTCTCAAGCAGGGGGGCAAATAGTGGGAAAGTCGTTGCTGGTGGGAATTACGGGGAATTCGATTACGAATACCGACCGCGATAATTTTGATGTCGACACCCGATTCCGTATGGCCAAGGAGGCGGGATTCGACTATTACGACAAAACCCCGCCAACCGGTGAACTGGACATTTACCTGAAGGCCAGTGAAAAACACGCGCTTCCGATACGGACCGGTGGCTTCTACTACACCCTGGGGCGGGACGAGCCGCTGCTTGAATGGCATCTGCGCATCGCGAAAGAAGTCGGTGCTTTGGCGCAGAACGTGCAGATCAAGACCCTGGACGTGAACGGCAAACCGGTAACCGACGAAGAAGTCGCGGAGGCTTATCTCATGGCCGCCGAGTGGGGCGACAAATGCGGTGTTGTTCCATGCTTTGAAGTTCATATCAACATGTGGTCGGAACACTTCGGGAGGGTATCCAGAGTGGGCAGACTGGTTGAGCAGCGTGGCGCCAAGTTCAACATCACGCTTGACCACTCACATGTGATTTTCAAGATCGACAACCCGAAAGAGCAGGCGATCCAGAACATGCGCGCGGATGTCGAATCCGGCCGTGTCGTTCTCGATCCATTCAAGCAGGGGAATGTCACAAGTGAATGGATTGATCGCAATTATGTGGGGCATGCGCATGCGCGGCCGTCCGTGCCGGCCAATCCGGTAAACATCTGGGCAAAGTACCCTGACGGCAGATACGGCCGCGGGGTGCAATATCCTTTTCTCAAGCCTGGACCTGGTGAATGGCACACGGAATGGGACGAGTCCTTGCTGGCGCCCTGGAAAGAAGTCATGCGTCAATTGTTGACGCATCATGCGACACATTCCAACAGCGCTTTGGGACAGATTTCCATGGAAATGATCCCCGGAACCGATTATGGGGCGGGTGCCAAATATTCGATATTTGAAAACAATATCGCTTGTGCCAATTGGATCCGGGGCTTGTGGAAGGAGATCCAATCCACCACTTCCACTGCTGCTTGAACCGGTCAAGGAATCAGCGAAATGAAGGCCGAATCCACAAATCAATACCCGGGCGCCGGCAACGTCCGAATTAAAAAAAATTGTGTTCTGTCACAGGAGGAGATGGGTCGATATCATCGGGATGGTTATCTGTATCCGATTGGCGTACTCACCAATGAAGAGGTGCGCCACGCCAGGGCACAGATTGAGGCGGTTGAGGCTGCGCATGGAGGCTCTTTCCCCCGAGCTTGGGGGCACAAGCCCCATGTGATTTTTCCGTGGCTCGACGCCCTGGTGGCCCATCCAGCGATACTCGATGTGATTGAAGGACTGCTGGGGCCGGACATTCTTTGCTGGTCGAGCCGATTCTTCATCAAGGCGCAGAACGACGGCGGCTTCGTATCGTGGCATCAGGACTTGCCCTACTGGGGGCTGGACGCCTCCGAAGGGGTGGTGACGGCATGGCTGGCGCTTTCGCCGGCGACACGCGAGAACGGGGTGATGAAGGTCATCCCCGGAAGCCATCGCAAGCTGGTGCGGCATCGTGAAGCGGCCGCCAACAATCTGTTGCGCCGCGGACAGGAGGTGGCGGTGGAGGTTGACGAGAATGCGGCCGTGGCGATGGAGCTCGCGCCGGGGCAGATGTCGTTGCACCATGGTTTGATTTTTCATGGCTCGGATGAGAGTCACGCATTGGAGCGGCGGATCGGTTATGCGATCCGTTACATTCCGGCCAGCCTGCGTACCCTGGAGGGTTTGCCGCGTGATACCGCGACGCTGGTGCGCGGTGAAGACCACCATGGTAATTTTGAATTGTTGCCGCGTCCTTCCCGAGATCTTGATCCGGTGTGCGTCGGGGCGCAGAAGCGGGCTTCTGAAATATCCGAGCAGATACGGGAAATGGCCGCACAACGCCACGACGGGATGGTGCCTGGAATGTAATGATTTTCAGACGGCAGCCGCGCAAAGACGTGGCGTCAAACTTCAGTCCAACAAAGGAGGGTGTG
>CAMBCD010000087.1 GCA_945863085.1 Bordetella parapertussis | reverse complement strand
GATTTGGTGTCCCAGTTGTGCGTCAGTTCCAGCACCGCGGCACGCGACTCGTCGTCATAACCGACGAAGGCATTGGTAAAACGTCCGTCCGGATAGTCCGATTTGCGCAGCAGGCGCATGCCCAGCACCTGGGTGTAAAAATCGATCGAGCGTTGCAGGTCACCGACCCGGATCATCGTATGCAGCAGCCTCATGCGTGCACTCCTTGCTTCAGGTTCGCGTACCGCTCAGATCTGCACCATCTCGAAATCTTCCTTGCGCGCGCCGCACTCGGGACACGTCCAGTTCATCGGCACATCTTCCCATTTGGTGCCCGGCACAATGCCTTCATCAGGCGCTCCCGCGGCTTCGTCATAAATAAAACCGCAGATCAAACACATATACTTCCTGTACTGCCCGTTATCGGTGGTCATCAGCGTCTTCTAGGTTAATAAGCTACAATCACAACGTCATTCTAGCTGATCCCTCCTTCGTGCCCAATCTCCGCGCATGACCGACTCACCGCCCATTGTCATGGTATTTGCCGCCACCGATCCGACCGGCGGCGCCGGCTTGCAGGCGGACATCATGACGCTGGCCAGCATGGGCTGTCATCCGGTATCCGTGGTCACCGCCATCACCATCCAGGACACCACGGGCGTCGATGAAGTGCAGCCCATCGACGGCGAATGGGTGGCAGACCAGGCGCGCTGCATCCTCGAAGACATGCCCGTGGCCGCATTCAAGATCGGCGTGCTGGGCAGCCTCGAGGCGATTGCCGCGGTGGCTGAAGTGGTGTCCGACTACCCGGAAATTCCGCTGATCCTCGACCCGGTGCTGGCCTCGGGCCGCGGCGACGAACTGGCTTCCGAGGAAATGCTCGCGGCGATCCGCGAACTGCTGATCCCGCAGACCACCATCGTCACGCCGAACAGCATCGAGGCGCGGCGGCTCGCCGCCAATGATGCCGACGACAACGACAATCCGGATCTCGCCGAATGCGCACGGCGCATCCTCGACTCCGGCTGCGAATACGTGCTGATCACCGGCACCCATGAACATACCGGCGACGTCACCAACACGCTCTACAACAACGAAGGCGTGGTGCGCAGCGACACCTGGCCGCGCCTGCCCGGCAATTACCACGGCTCGGGCTGCACGCTGGCTTCCGCCCTGGCCGCCACCATCGCCAACGGCGTCGATATCCAGGAAGCGGTGCGCGACGCCCAGGAATACACCTGGCAATCGCTGAAACTCGCGTTCCGGCCGGGCATGGGCCAGTACATTCCGGACCGCCTGTTTTGGGCCCGCGAAGATGAAACCGCGCCCGGCGCAGCCGGAGGGGATGACGACAGCGCCGGCGGCAACGACAAGCCTTTGTGAACATGATGATCGCCGGGCTTTACGCGATCACCCCCGACCTCGCGGATACGGATGACCTGCTGCGACGGGTGCGGGCCGCGCTCACCGGTGGCGCCCGCGTGCTGCAGTACCGCAACAAAACCGCATCCCCCGCATTGCGCAGCATTCAGGCGCAGGCCCTGCAGCAATTGTGCGTGGAATTCTCTGTGCCGCTGATCATCAATGACCATCTCGAACTCGCGATGGCGGTTGATGCCGCCGGCCTGCATCTGGGTGCTGACGACGGCGATATCACTGCAGCACGGACGCAGCTCGGTCCACACAAACTGCTGGGCGCCTCCTGTTATGACCGCATCGAAGTGGCGCAAAACGCAGTTGCCGCCGGCGCCGACCATATTGCCTTCGGCAGTTTTTTTGCGTCCGGCGTCAAACCCGATGCCGTGCGCCCGCCGCCGGACCTGATCAGCCGCGCCAAAAAGGAGTTTCGCCTGCCGGTGGTGGCCATCGGCGGCATCACCCCGCACAATGCACCACAGCTGATCGCCGCCGGCGTCGATGCCGTTGCCGTCATCTCCGCAGTATTCACCGCGCCCGACATTGCCGCAGCGGCACGGGAGTTTCAAAATTTGTTTGAGCCTCACCATGAAAAAAAGTCAAAAGCTCTTTAACCACGCCCAGCTGACCATCCCCGGCGGCGTCAATTCACCCGTGCGCGCCTTCAAGTCGGTCGGCGGCACGCCGCTGTTTTTCCAGCGCGGCAAAGGTGCGCTGGTATGGGACGCCGACGGCAACAGCTATATTGATTACGTCGGCTCCTGGGGTCCGCTGATCTGCGGCCATGCCCACCCCGATGTGGTCAAAGCCGTGCAGCAGGCAGCGGAGCGCGGGCTGTCCTTCGGCGCACCCACCGAAGCCGAAGTCGAAATGGCCGACGTGCTGCGCAAACTGGTGCCGTCGATGGATCAGGTCCGGCTGGTCAGTTCCGGCACCGAGGCCACGATGAGTGCGATCCGCCTCGCCCGCGGTTTTACCGGGCGCAGCAAAATCATCAAGTTCGAAGGCTGTTACCACGGCCATGCCGACTCGCTGCTGGTCAAAGCCGGCTCCGGCGCGCTGACCTTCGGCCAGCCCTCGTCCGCCGGCGTACCGGCGGAAACGGCGGCGCACACCCTCGTGCTGGACTACAACGACAACGCCGGACTGGAGGCGGCCTTTGCCCGCGAAGGCAGCGAAATTGCTGCAGTGATCGTCGAACCCGTCGCCGGCAACATGAACCTGGTCGCACCCGGGCCGGGATTCCTCGAATTGCTGCGCACGCTGTGCACGCAGCACGGCGCGGTGCTTATATTCGATGAGGTAATGACCGGTTTTCGTGTCGCGCTCGGCGGCGCCCAGGCTTTATACGGCATCAAGCCCGACCTCACCACGCTGGGCAAGGTCATCGGCGGCGGCATGCCGGTGGGCGCCTTCGGCGGCCGTCGCGACATCATGCAATGCCTGGCGCCGGTGGGCCCGGTGTACCAGGCCGGCACGTTGTCCGGCAATCCGGTGGCGGTGGCCGCCGGGCTGGCAACGCTGAAACTGATCCAGGCCCCGGGTTTTTACGACCGGCTCGCCAGCACAACCCACCAGTTGTGCAGCGGCCTCGCCGAAGCGGCGCAAGCGCGGCGAATTCCTTTTTCGGCACGCAACGTCGGCGGCATGTTCGGCCTGTATTTCCGCGAAACCCCGCCGACCTCATACGCCGAAGTGATGCAATGCGACAAGGACGCCTTTAACCGCTTTTTCCACGCCATGCTGGCCGAAGGCGTCTATCTGGCGCCATCAGCCTATGAAGCGGGTTTTGTCTCGGCCGCCCATGGCGCAGCAGAAATCGACCGCACGATCAAAGCCGCAGCAAAGATTTTTGCTGCACTTTGACTCGCAGCACAATAAAATAATCAATAAAATCAAATATTTATAAATAACATCTTTGCTGCAGCATGGCCTCGGCTGCAACAAACCCCGCCACCATGGAAAAAATCCGCCTGTCCAAGCTGATGTCGGAGCAAGGGTTCTGCTCCCGGCGCGAAGCCGACAGTTATATCGAGCGCGGCTGGGTGCTGGTCGACGGTGTGCCCATTACCGAACTCGGTACGCGCATCCTGCCGACCCAGACCATCACGCTGGCGCCGGCGGCACAGAGCAAGCAGGAAGCGCGGGTCACCGTACTGCTCAACAAACCCGTCGGTTATGTCTCGGCCCAACCCGAGAAAAACTATCGACCCGCGATCACACTGGTCACCGCCGAAACCCAGTACAGCTCTGAGCGCAGCAATCTGCGTTTTAACCCGCAGCATTTGCGCGGCCTCGCCCCGGCCGGCCGGCTCGACCTCGACTCCACCGGATTGCTGGTGCTGACCCAGGACGGACGCATCGCCAAACAGCTGATCGGCGAAAACTCGCGGGTGGAAAAGGAATACCTGGTGCGTGTCACCGGCAAACTGAACAGGGATGGACTGGCACAACTGAACCACGGCCTGAGCCTGGACGGCGAGGCGCTGCGGCCCGCGGAAGTCTCCTGGCAGAACAAAGATCAGCTGCGTTTTGTGCTGCGCCAGGGCAAGAAGCGCCAGATCCGCCGCATGTGCGAAATGGTCGGCCTCGTCGTGGTCGGCCTGAAACGGGTGCGCATCGGCCGCGTCATGCTCGGCGACCTGCCCGCCGGACAATGGCGCTATCTGCGCGACGACGAAACGTTCTGACCGGATCTTCCTGACGCCCCTTCGGTTCGCTAGCCGGGACGCTTGATCGCGGACTTGGGTGCAGTCGCCCGGCGTTTTACCGGCGGTTTTGCTGCAGCCACCGCCACCGGTGGCGTTTCCGCCAGTTTTGCCGTCAGCCGGGTCAATTCCTCCTGCAATACCGGCGGACCGCCGATGGCTGCCAGGCGCTTTTGCCGCGCGGCATCGGTAGACCGTGCATGCAAGCCCGTCAGATACAGCAGCAGATCCTCGGTGGTGTGGTAATCCTCGCCGGCGATGCGCGGGAAATTGCGCGGGAAATTCGCATATTCCGGCGTCCTGCCGGGAAACAGCACTTGCGACACAAAACCCATGCAGCTCATGCACAGGCCCGGCGTCACACCGTTCAGCTCACAATAAGGCACGCGGTTGCGTACCAGCGGCGTCACCCTGCGCATCAGATTGCTGCGCAGGGTGCGCATGCTTGTGTCATTGGCAAACGGGCGCAGTCCATAAAGATGCTGCACCTGGAATACCTTGCCCTTGGCATCGACTTCGCCCGCGGCCATGAACGGTGCCACATGCACGCCCAGCCCGGGAAACGACCACGCGATGCGCTGATCCGGCAGCTCGATGCCCACCTGCATTTCCTGCTCGCCGTCCGGCGCAGTGATCAGCCAGTAATGCACATAACCCGCCTGGTCCGGCCCCGGCGCAGCCACCACGGCAGCTGCGGTGACGGCTGCGGTTTTGCGGGCAGGCTGGGTCTTGGCTTGCGGCTTTTTTGCCGGAACTGCCTTTTTTTGCGGCGGCTTCGCATCTGCCGCCAACACTGAAGCCATGCCATGAGCCGGCAGCAGCAACAGGGAAATAACCAACCAGGAGAAAAATCGCATGGGACAATTGGGCCGGTGGCCGCTGTAAAAGTTCAGCGGCAGAAACTGGATCAGATACTCTGCTTAACGCCGCTGCGCATTTATCGCGTACAGAGGAACAGTAACTACAGTTTTGTCGCCTGACGACGACTGAGCAGGGCCGGCAGGTCGGCCACGCTGTCCAGCAGGTGCGTATGCGGCAAGGGCTGCATCTGGTCGCGGCCATGCGCGCCGGACAACACGCCGATGTTCAGCGCGACACCGGCGTTGTAACCGGCCTGCAGGTCGAGCACGGTATCGCCGGCATTGGCCACACGGCGCACATCGACCACGCCGGTCGCCTCCATGCAACGGAAAATCATGTACGGCGCCGGCCGGCCCAGCGCCACTTCATCACCGCAGACCACGGCATCCACCACGCCCTCGCGCCAGTGCAGGGCATCGAGCAGCAGGTCGGTGGTCTCGCGGTCAAAGCCGGTATTCAACGCGACGCGGATGCCGCGGTTACGCAGGATATCGATGGTCTCGCGCGCGCCGGGCACCGCTTCGACGGTACCCTTGAACACCTGCGCCAGATGCTGCACAAAGGTCGCATACACCTGTTCCGATTTTGCCTGGCGGTCTCCACCCTCCGGGATCAGATTCAGGATCGCCTGTCTTTTCGAAGCGCCGCGCAGGCTGTTGATCGCCTGTGGCGTCACCGTAATGTCATGCGCCGCCAGTGCCGACGTGAACGCCCTGGGCACCTGGCCTGCATCGCGCACCGTGGTGCCGGCCATGTCGCAGACCACCAGCTCTATTTTCTCGCTCAAGATCACTCCTCCCCATGTTCCCGGATTTTACAAGGCTGCGCACGGTTCCCTGATCGCAGGTCCACACCGTGTGGCGTTGCCCGGTACGCAGGGGTCGCCTACCATCGGCGCTTCATCAAGGAATCCGCATGGAACATGAACTCAAAGGCAAGGTCGCCGTGGTCACCGGGGCCACGCGCAAACGCGGCCTCGGCCGTGCCATCGCACTGGCGCTGGCCCGCGCCGGGGCTGATGTCGCCGTCACCGGCAACAGCCGCAACCCCTCCAGCCTGACCATCGATGAACAGAAGGACGGCTGGCGCGGCCTGCCCGATGTGGTCGCCGAAATCGAGGCGCTGGGCGTACGCGCGTACGGCGCCTACATGGATGTGCGTAAAGCCGATGACGTGAAACGCATGGTCGGCGAAGTGGTGGGACACCTCGGCCGCATCGACATACTGGTCAACAACGCCACCTACCCCCGCGCTGCCGACCGCGTGCCGGTGCAGGAACTCGACGATGAGCTGTGGCGCACCATCCTCGACATCAACCTGACCGGTACCATGTTGTGCTCCAAATACGCATCGAAACAGATGATCGCGCAGGGTGACGGTGGCAGCATTGTCAGCATTTCCTCCGGCGCCGCACTGAAAGCCCCCGCGACCTTCTCCGCCTACGCCGCATCCAAGGCCGGCATGCATGCGCTGATGTCCTCGCTGGCCGATGAACTGGGCCAGTACGGCATCACCGCCAATGTCATTGCGCCCGGATTCCTCGACACCGCGCGCATCGACACGCTGCGCGATCCGGCGAAATGGGAACAACGATTGTCGACCATCCCGATCAAACGCCCGGGCACGGTGGAGGAAGTCGCCGACCTGGTGCGTTACCTCTGCGGCCCCAGCGCGCGCTGGATCAGCGGTGATGTACTGCTGATGACGGGTGGCGAAGTGCGACGGGCGGCACGCTAGTCCGGCGGTGTGCCGGATTCGCATTTTTTGCAGGCCAGCATTTGGCTAATCATCGATTGGCGGCCTTCCGCCGTAGAGACCCACGGCCGGTTGGTCCACGGCGGATTGTGGCGGACATGCTGGTGGTGGCCGCAGGCGAGTTCGGCGACCCAGTCGCGGGACTCGTCCTGATAAAAACCGGTGATGGCTGCGTTCAAGGTGACCACATGAAAGCGGGTTCAGGTCTTCAGAACTCGATTCCGAAATTGATCGAATAAAACCGCTGCCTGCCGCCGCCGGTGAACTCCTCGCTGCGTTTGATGCGGGTCACCGACAGGCGGACCTTGTCGATACGTGCCGACAGGCCGGCGCTGACGTCGTAGACCCTGCTGTTACTTTCAATGCTGGGGCCGTCGCGGAACAAGGAGCCGTCGAGAAAAATATTGTGCGCGACCAGCCGGCCATCGACGCCGGCAAAGGCAAACCATTCCCAGGACTGATAACGGCCTTCGTCCTGCTGGCGGCGGGCGTTTTTGAGCATGGCGCCGCCGGGTTCGATGCTGTCGGGCCCGAAACCGGTCATGTTCCGGCCGAAACGCACAATGCCGCCGGCGCGCGCCAGGGTCATGACGGTACCGATGGTGAGGCCGGCATACGGTACAAACTGCACACCGTTGCTGTCGCCATAACGCCGCTTGTGCATATAGGTCAGCATGAAGCCGGGTTCGCCGCGGATCTGATTGCCCCAGCCCTGCGGTTCCGGCGCATCGACGATGTAGTCATGCCAGAAAGTCTGCACCTGTTTGCCCAGCGCCGGTGGACCGACAAAACCGAGATCGAATTCGACGGTATGCAGCCGGTCATCCTTGACGCTTTGCGCCACCGCGCCGATGTAGGCCCAGGCCGCCCACGGCCGGTCATTCGGCTGTGGCGCGGCGATGATGATGTCTTTCGGGGTGTAGATGTTCTGGCCGATGAACAGACCGAAGTGATTGCTGGCGCCATCGCTGATCGCGTCGAGCAAGGCATTCGGTGGCCGCGAAAACAGTCCGATAACCTTGTCCGCCGGGATGCCGCCGCCGATCTTGATGCCGTTGGTGTAGTACTGGTCGCTGCCGCTGAAAGAATCATTTTCGATGAAGATCTGTATCTCGCTGCCGCGCAGATCCAGCGGCGGTTCAGCCGGTGTCTCCGCGGCGCGCACCTGCGCTGCAGGCCACAGCAATCCGGCGATCGCCAAGATGATCAAAATGCGCTGATGTGAGCGCCTGCTTATAGGCAAAATTTCCTTATAAATCAATTCGATACTTTTTCATTTTGCGGGGATCCAGAGTCAGGCCGATACCAGGACCGGCCGGCAGTTGCAGAGACCCGTTTTTGATCACCGGATTTTCGTTGGCGACATGATCCCGGGCGTCGATAAAACTGGAGAACTCATGCGCATGCGGCGTGGCGTAGGTGCTGGCGAAATGCGCGGCGGCCACGCAACCGATCTGCATGTCGGCCTGGGTGCCGTTGTGCGCCGGCGTGTAAAACGACTGCGCCAGCGCCAGCACCTGCCGTGACCGGGTATAACCGGTGCGCGCACATTTGATGACCAGCGCGCGAATGCCGCCGAGTTTCAATTCATGCAACACATCGTCCGGCGTCATGCAGGAATCGTCACCGGAAATCGGCACCCGCGTACGCTCGGCGCAGAAGCGTTTGCCGGCGCCGTCGCGCGCAGGAATCGGTTCCTCGATCAGCGCGACATTGACCTCTTCGAAGTACGGCGCGGTTTCCAGCAGGTCCTGCGACGAGTAGCCCTGGTTGCAGTCGATGGTGATCTCGTGGTCGTCGCCTACCAGTTTGCGCAGCGCGCGCAGCAGCGCGATGTCGCGTTTTTTGTCGATGCCGCATTTGACCTTCCACGCCTTGAAACCGTAGCGCTTGATCATCTGTTCGGCTTCAGCCAGCATTTCCTTGTTCGAACCCAGCATCAGCCGGCGGTTGACCGGCAGCGCCTTGGGTGTGCCGCCCAGCAATTGCGCGCAACTGATGCCCAGATGTTTGGCCTGGGCATCAAAAATCGCCATGTCGATGGCCGATTTGGCCGCCGGATTGCCGGCGTATTGGTCAAATACCGCCCATACCCCCGTCAGGTCAAAGGCATCCACGCCCTGCAGTTTCGGCGCGAAATGATCGCGGACGATGGTGGTGATCGACTGCTGGGTTTCGCCGTAAATCGTCGGTCGCGGCGGCGCATCGGCGATGCCCTGGGTGCCATCGGACAGCGTGACCACGATGATCACGTTGTCGATATCCTTGATTTCGCCACGCGCCCATTTGATCGGCTGCAGCAGGGGCACGACGACGGGGATGGCTTCAATTTGACGAATCAGCAGGGTGTTGTCTGTAGTTTTCATGGGGTTATCAGGTATTGAGAAAACTAGAACAGCCCTGAAAAATCGTCAGGCGCAGCCCTGACAAGGAGG
>CAMBCD010000086.1 GCA_945863085.1 Bordetella parapertussis | reverse complement strand
CTGCAAAAATCGGCGTCAGGTAAATCAGGCTGGTAACACGTGTCGCCTGGCCGCGCCGCATCAGCGTATGCAGTGCATTGACGGCGAGTATCGAGGCGCCGATCACCAGGAATACGATGGTGCCGGCGAGTGTCCATGACCAGCGCACGGTGGCGCCCTCGACCAGCCAGGCCAGGGGTGCGAGCAGGACGATGTTGCCGGTGAACTGGATCAAGGCCGCCGCGCGCAGGTCGACCGCAGGGCAGTACACGCGCTGGTAGAGTGTGCCGGCGGTTACGCCGATCAGCGACACCGTCACCGCCAGCAGCGCACCCAGCGTGGCTTCACGCACGTCGATCTTGTGCCAGACGATCAGTGTCACCCCGGCCAGGCCGATGGCGATGCCCAGCCATTGCCGCGGACCCAGCCGTTCATTCATCCAGCGCCCTGCAATCACCGCGGTCAGCAGCGGCTGGATCGACAGCAGTACGGCAGTGATGCCTGCCGACATGCCGAGGTACTGGGTGTAATGGCTGCCGCCGAGGTGTACGGTGTGCATCAGCAGTCCGGCGACGATGATGTGGCCGTACTCGCCGCGATGTTCCGGCCAGCGTGGCTTGTAAATCAGCACGATCGGAATCAGGCACAGGATGCCGAAGGCAAAACGCAGCGCGAGAAAAGTGAACGGCGCCGCATGCTGCAGACCGATTTTGGTGGCGAGGAAGCCGGAACCCCAGATCGAAACGAAATACCAGGCCAGCAAGGACTCATAGGCACGTACTGAAAGCGGGGCGGACAACAGGGGTCTCGCGGCGGCAGTGCCGGTCAGGGGGCGAGGCGGCTGATACGCCAGCGATCACCCTCGCGCGAATACAGCAAGCGGTCGTGCAGCCGGTTGGGCCGACCCTGCCAGAATTCCATCACGGCCGGCTGCAGCACATAACCGCCCCAGTGCGCGGGACGTACGGGGGCCTCGCCCTGGTTTTTTGCAACTTCGGCGAAACGGGTTTCGAGTACGCCACGATTCGCCACCACGGCGCTTTGCGGTGATGCGATGGCCGCATGACGGCTGCCCAGCGGCCGGCTGGAAAAATAGTCATCGGACTCCGCGGCGCCGGTTTTTTCAACCGTGCCTTCGACGCGCACCTCACGCTCGAGTTCGGTCCAGTGGAACACCAGCACTGCGCGCGGGTTGGCGGCAAGTTCGCGGCCCTTGCGGCTCTGGTAGTTGGTGTAAAACACGAAACCGCGCTGGTCGGCACCCTTCAGCAGCACGATGCGCGCACCCGGCGTGCCGTCAGCCGCCACGGTGGCCAGAGTCATCGCATTCGGCGTCGGCAGTTCGGCGCGGACGGCTTCATCAAACCAGTGCTGGAATTGCGTCAACGGATCGGCGGCGGCATCAGCCTCATCAAGGCTGGCGCGCATGTATTCCTTGCGCATCGAGGCTAAACTCAAGGACGCTCCGGGGCGGGTTGTAGTCAAGGGATTTTACCGCTCAGGCAATGGGATGAATTCGGTTTCACCGGGCACCCCCGGAAAACGCTGCTCGCGCCAGCGGCTGCGTGCATCTTCGATCAGTTCCCTGCTGCTGGCGACAAAATTCCAGGAAATGAAGCGGTCGCCGTCCATCGCTGCGCCGCCAAACGCCATGATGCGCGCGGCGGAGCGGGTGTCCACGGTGACGGATACGCCGGGTTCGAACACTGCGACGGTATGTGGCGGGATGTCGCTGCCACCGACGCTCACCTCACCGTCCACGACATAGATCGCGCGTTCGGCGTGTTCCGGCGGCAGATCAAACTGCGCTGTGCCGCTGCTGGTGACGGCACCATAGAACATCGGCGAAAAGGTTTTCACCGGGGCCGCCAGTCCCCAGCCCGTGCCGGCAATCAGGCGCAGTTCGGTATTTGGCCATTGTTTGACCGGCAGCGTGGCCGCGGGATGGTGGGCGAATGCCGGATCGGTGCCTTCGTCTGCTTTCGGCAGCGCAATCCAGGTCTGGATGCCGTGCAGCCCGCGTGTTTTCCCGCGTTCGTCATCAGGGCTGCGCTCCGAATGCACGATGCCGTGGCCGGCGGCCATCCAGTTGACGTCGCCGGGGGTGATGCGCTGTTCATAACCGAGGCTGTCGCGATGCATGATCGCGCCCTCGAACAGATAGGTCACGGTCGCCAGCCCGATGTGCGGATGCGGCCGCACATCGATAGCACGGCCGGGCGCAAAGTTGACCGGGCCCATGTGGTCGAAAAAAATGAACGGGCCGACCATCTTGCGCGTTGCGGCTGGCAGCAGGCGGCGGACTTCGAAGCCGTCACCCAGGTCCTTGGTGTGGGCCTTCAGGGTCTGGGAAATCATAAGTGCGTCATAACTGCGTCATGGCTGCGGTTTTGCAGCGGGTTTCCCGGCGGGTTTTTCAAGCGGTTTTTGCGCAATACGGCGGAAACGCGCGCTGTCGTCGCCGGCGGAGAGGATCAGCGCATCACCTTCGGTACGGAAATAGGGTTTGCCCTGCAGCAGCTTGAAATAACGGCCTTCGAAACTGCCGACCGGTTCGATGCAGGCGCGGCGGGTGACTGCCAGCGGTGTCGCGACCATCCTGCCATCGACCGAACTCACCGCCCCGGTGCCGGTGTTGCAGCCGCTGAACGCCGAGAGGCGTCCGTCGCGGAGCAGCAGGGTTGCGCGCGCGAGGCCGGGCATGCGGCCGATGTCGATAAAACTCGATGTGGTCATTTCCCACTGGCCTTCCGGCAGCGGGATCGGCGGATCATAGGTTGCGCAGGAGGCGCCGATGACGGCGACCACGGCGCACAGCAGTTTCAGGCGGAAGGAACTTGATGGCATGGGATCAGCTGTGCATGGCGGAAACGTTGATACGGGCAACGGTGATACAGGAGCGTTGATTATAGACCGCGCTGTCGTTGCGCAATTCCCGGGCGCCGGTCATGCCCCGCGTTCGTGCAGGAATTCGCCGAGTATGCGCGCGGTGTGTGAGCGCATGGCGTTTTTGACCACCTGCGCCGGTGCGCCCTCGGCGACGATGCGGCCGCCGCCGTCGCCACCCTCGGGACCGAGGTCGATGATCCAGTCGGCTTCGGCCATCACGTCGAGGTTGTGCTCGATCACCACCACGGAGTTGCCGGCGTCGACCAGCCGGTGCAGTACATGGATCAGTTTTTCCACATCCGCCATGTGCAGGCCGACAGTCGGTTCGTCGAGCACATACAGCGTGCGTTTTTGCGCGCCGCTGCGGCCCGGCCGCCCTCCTGCGTCGTCATTGTTCACTCGTACCTTGGCCAGCTCGGTGACCAGCTTGATGCGCTGCGCTTCGCCGCCGGACAGCGTCGGGCTTTGCTGGCCCAGCGTCAGGTAACCGAGGCCGACATCCTGCAGCAGCCGCAGCGTGTGGTGAATCGCGGGATGCGCGGCGAAAAAATCCACCGCGTCATCGACGCACATCGCCAGCACGTCACCGATGGATTTTTCCTTGAACCGTACCGCCAGCGTTTCACTGTCAAATCGCGCACCATTGCAGACATCGCAGGGTACCTTTACATCGGGCAGGAAACTCATTTCGATTTTCTGCACGCCCTGGCCTTCGCAGGCCTCGCAGCGCCCGCCTTTTGTATTGAACGAGAAACGGCTTGCCGTGTAACCGCGCATGCGCGCTTCCGGCGCTTCGGCGTACAGGCGGCGGATGGTGTCCCAGAAGCCGACATAGGTGGCGGGGCAGGAGCGTGGCGTCTTGCCGATGGGGGTCTGGTCGACCTCGAGTACGCGACCCACGGCCTCCCAACCCGCGATATCATTGCAACCAATTGTTTTTATTGATTTTTTTGACTTGTTGTTGACCAGGCGCAAGAGATTGGAATGCAGCACATCACGCGCCAGTGTCGATTTGCCCGAGCCTGATACGCCGGTGATTACCGTCAACCGCCCTAGCGGCAGGCGCGCGTTCACCTGTTGCAGGTTATGCAGCCGCGCGTTGCGGATGAGCAGCGACGGCGTGTGTTTGTCGACGTGCCGCGATGGATGCAGCGGATGCTGCAAGGGTTGGGCGAGCAGGCGTCCGGTCACCGACTGCGGATTCGCCTGCAGTTCGGCAGCGGTTCCCGCCGCAACGACATGGCCGCCGCGGCGACCCGCGCCGGGGCCGAGGTCGATCACATGGTCGGCGCGGCGGATGGTGTCTTCATCGTGTTCTACAACGATGAGAGTGTTCCCTTTGGTCTGCAGCTTCGCCAGCGTGTCGAGCAGGATGCGGTTGTCGCGCGGGTGCAGGCCGATGGTCGGTTCATCGAGGATGTAGGCGACGCCGCGCAGGTTCGATCCCAGTTGCGCCGCGAGCCGGATGCGCTGCGCCTCACCGCCCGACAGCGTGGGTGCGGCACGATCCAGTGCCAGGTAACCCAGGCCGACTTCATCAAGGAAACTCAGCCGGCTGCGGATTTCGCTGACGATGTCGCGTGCAATCGCTGCCTCGCGGCCGCTGAAGGACACATCGCTGAATTCGCCTGCGAGTTTCGCTACCGGCAGCGCGGCCAGCGCGGCAATCGAACGTTTGCGGTAACGCACCGCCAGCGCCGTGGGGTTAAGGCGTTTGCCGTCGCAGCTCGGGCAGGGTTCATCGACTTCCAGCCAGTTCAGCCAGGAATCCAGCACATGCTCCTCGGTGCCGGTTTTTTCGCGCTCTTCGTCCCAGTCGATTTTTTCCAGCGTCAGCCCGGTGCCGAAACAGGACGGGCACCAGCCGTGTTTGGAATTGTACGAAAACAGCCGCGGGTCGAGTTCGGGGAAGCTCTTGTTGCAGGACGGGCAGGCGCGTTTGACCGAATACACGACCTCGGTCAGCTTGATGCGCCGCGCATCTTTTTTCGCCATCGCTTCGGCCAGGGTATCGAGCCCGCCCAGTACTTGCACGATGCCCTTGCCGTGTTCCAGTGCCGTGGCCAGTCCGGCGCGCAGCGCCGCTTCGTTTTCCGGCGTGACGCGGATGTCGGCGACCGGCAGTTCGATGCTGTGTTCCTTGAACCGTGCCAGCCGTGGCCAGGGTGATGTCGGGATGAATTCGCCGTCGACCCGCAGGTGGGTGTAACCCTTGCCGGCCGCCCACTTCGCGAGGTCGGTGTAATACCCCTTGCGGTTGACCACCAGCGGCGCCAGCAGGCCGATGCGGTCATTGCGGTACTGTTTCATGATGCGCGCAGTGATCTGGTCGATGCTCTGCGGTTCGATTGCGACATCGCAGTCCGGGCAGTACTGGGTGCCGAGTTTGACGTAGAGCAGGCGGAGGAAATGATAGATCTCGGTGAGCGTCGCCACCGTGCTGCGCCGGCCGCCGCGGCTGGTGCGCTGCTCGATGGCGACCGTCGGCGGTATGCCGTAAATCGCATCGACATCGGGACGCGCCGCCGCCTGCACAAACTGGCGCGCGTAAGCATTAAGCGACTCGAGGTAACGGCGCTGGCCCTCGGCAAACACGATGTCGAAGGCCAGTGTTGACTTGCCGCTGCCCGATACTCCCGTGACCACCGTGAACTTGCCGCGCGGGATATCGACGCTGATGTTCTGCAGATTGTGTTCGCGGGCGTGGCTGACGCTGATGTTGTTGCCGTTGCGCAATGCCTTCATCGGCCGCGACTGCGGCCTGACCGGGGCGCCCAGCGAAGCGGCGTAGTCGCGCAAGGCTTTGCCGGTATGCGAGACCGGATGCGCAGCGACAGTGTCCGGCGTTCCCGTGCATAGCAGTTCGCCGCCGGCGTCACCGCCTTCGGGGCCGAGGTCAATGATCCAGTCGGCGGCGCGGATCACGTCGAGGTTGTGTTCGATGACAATCAGCGAATGGCCGGCTGAGATCAGTTTACGAAACGCCCCCAGCAGCTTGCGCACGTCGTCGAAATGCAGCCCGGTGGTCGGTTCGTCAAACAGGAACAATGTGCCTTTGCTGCCCACCTTGTTGCGCCCCGTCTGCGCCGCTTCGGCGAGAAAGCCGGCGAGTTTCAGCCGCTGTGCTTCGCCGCCCGACAGTGTCGGCACCGGCTGGCCCAGCTTCAGGTAATCGAGACCGACATCGGTCAGCGGCTGCAGCACCCGCGCAATGTCCGGTGCGTGGTTGAAAAAGGCCAGTGCATCGGCGACGGTCAGTTCGAGCACATCGGCAATCGATTTGCCGTCAACGGTGATTTCCAGCACCTCGGCGCGATAACGCCGGCCGTCGCAGTCCGGGCAGCGCAGGTAGACGTCGGACAGGAACTGCATCTCGACATGCTCGAAACCATTGCCGCTGCAGGTCGGGCAGCGCCCGGTGCCGGAGTTGAAACTGAAGGTGCCCGCGGTGTAGCCGCGCGATTGTGCCAGTGGCGCCGACGAGAATCTGCTGCGGATGGCATCGAAGGCGCCGACATAACTGGCCGGGTTCGAACGCGTGGTGCGGCCGATGGACGACTGGTCAACCATCACCACATCGCTGATGTGATCCGCGCCGTAAAGTCCGTCATGTCTGCCCGGCGCTTCCGTCGGTTTGCCCATTGCCTTGCGCAGCGCGGCGTACAACACATCCTGCACCAGTGTCGATTTTCCCGAACCCGAGACGCCGGTGATGCAGATCAGCCGTCCCAGCGGGAAATCGACATCGACGTTTTTCAGGTTGTGTTCGCTGACGCCGCGCAGCCGCAACTTCGCAGTGTTTTTGGTCGGTACGCGCGGTGCGTCATATCCGGCAGCACGCAATTCCCCTGACAGATAACGGCCGGTGATCGAATCCTTGGTCGCCATGATCCGTGCCGGCGTATCGAAGCCGACGATTTCGCCGCCGCGCGAGCCGGGCCCCGGGCCGATGTCGAGAATGCGGTCGGCGGCGAGCATCACCTGCGGATCGTGTTCCACCACCACCAGAGAATTGCCGGCGTTGCGCAGCTTGTGCATGACGCCGATGACACGGCCCATGTCGCGCGGATGCAGTCCGATCGACGGCTCATCGAGCACAAAAAGTGTGTTGACCAGCGAGGTGCCGAGTGCCGTCGTCAAATTGATCCGTTGCACCTCTCCGCCGGACAGTGTGCGCGACTGGCGGTCCAGCGTCAGGTAACCGAGGCCGACCTGGTTCAGGTAGTCGAGACGGGTGCGGATTTCACCGACCAGCATGTCGGTCGCCTGATCCAGCGGTGCCGGCAGTTCCAGCGCGGCGAAAAACATTTTCGTGCGTTCCAGCGGCAGCAGCACCACGTCATGCAGCGTCAGGCCGGGCAGGGCGGCGAGCTGCGCATCGCCGTAATTCACGCCCAACGGTTTGTAGCGGGTACGCTTATTGTTCCCGTTCTCCAGGGCGTGGCGGGCATTTTCAGCAGATCCCACACGCCACAGCAGCGCATCCGTTTTCAGCCGCGCACCGCCGCAGGCCGTGCATTCGGTGTAGGCGCGATACTTGGACAGCAGCACACGCACATGCATTTTGTACGACTTGGTTTCCAGCCATTTGAAAAACCGGCCGACGCCGTACCACACCCCCGGCCAGGATTTGCGCCAGCTGACCCATTCCGGTTCGCCGTCGAGCACCCAGCGTTTTTCCTTGGCCGACAATTCGCGCCACGGTGTATCGAGCGGGATGTTGCGCAGGCGCGCGTACTTCAGCAAGTCGTCCTGGCATTCCTTGTTTGACGGCGTCTGCCAGGGCTTGATCGCACCATCGCGCAGCGATTTGGATTCGTCCGGGATCACCAGTCCGTAATCGAGTCCGATCACCCGGCCGAAACCGCGACAGGTATCGCAGGCGCCCAGCGGCGAATTGAAGGAAAACAGGCTCGGATTCGGTTCGTTGTAAGCAATGTCGCATTCGGCGCAATGCAGCGCCGTGGAAAATCGCCATGGCGCGTGATGGGTAATGGGTGATGGGTTAGTGGTGTTTCCATCGGGTGTTGCTTCAAGCCGATAGACATTGACCCTGCCCTGGCCGACCTTCAGCGCGGCTTCCAGCGCCTCGATCACCCGTCCGCGTTCCGCGCCGCCCACGCGCAGCCGGTCCTGCACCACTTCGAAATGTTCTTTGCTTTCATTGAGAAAACGCGAGTAGCCCTGCGCCGTGAGCAGCGCCTTGACTTCGTCGGCCTTGAAATTCGCCGGTACCGGAACCGGGAAGGCAATCGCCAGCCGCGGATCGCCGGCATCCCTCGCGCGCGCTGTTATTGCGTCAAAAATCGTCTGTGGCGTATCGCGCACCACCCGCGCGCCACAATTGCGGCAATGCAGATGTGCGGCGCGGGCGAACAGCAGCTTCAGGTGGTCGTTGAGCTCCGTCATCGTGCCCACGGTCGAGCGCGAGGTGCGCACCGGATTGACCTGGTCGATGGCGATGGCCGGCGGAATGCCGTCGATGCTGTCGACCTGCGGCCGGTCCTGGCGGTCGAGGAACTGGCGTGCGTACGGCGAGAAAGTTTCGACATAACGCCGCTGGCCCTCGGCATACAGCGTGTCGAATACCAGCGAGGACTTGCCGCTGCCGGATACCCCAGTGACAACGATCAGCTCGTTCAGCGGCAAATCGAGTGACAGATTTTTCAGATTGTTCTGGCGCGCACCGCGGATCAGGATGGCGTCGCAGGGCGGACGGGCGGGCGTATCGGGCATGGAATTCCGGAAGACTGCGTTGCGCTGCGGGTTTGCAGCGGCAAAATGCAATTCTACCGGCGCGCGTGGCAATGTACATGCATCAACGGTGTAAGATTTGTTGTCAGGGGGAGTGCAAATATGAAAGCCATGCTGCTGAAAGGGAAAAATCAAGCGCTTGCACTGGACACCGTGCCCGATCCGGTGCCGGGTCCGGGCGAAGCCGTGGCCCGTGTACTGGCCTGCGGCGCCGGACTCACCGTGCATCATGCCCGTGCCGGCCGCGTGCCTGTTCAATACCCGCGCATCCTCGGCCATGAAATCACTGCCGAGATCGTCGCCATCGGCGCCGGCGTCACCAGCCTCAAGGCCGGTGATGCGGTGACAGCCTATTTTTACCTGACCTGCGGCCATTGCTACTGGTGCCGCATCAACCGTGAAACCCTGTGCGACAACTTCGGCGGCTTCGTCGGGCGCGAGATCGACGGCGGTTACGCTGAATACATCAAGCTGCCGGCAGCGAATTTCATCAAACTGCCCGAGGGCATGGACTGGAAAAAACATCCCGCTGAAATCGGCGTGATATGCGACGCCATCGCCACGCCCCTGAAAGTCATGCGCAAGGCGCGGGTTACACCCTCCGACACCGTTGCCGTGATTGGCGCCGGTGGCGGGCTGGGTGTACACATGCTGATG
>CAMBCD010000085.1 GCA_945863085.1 Bordetella parapertussis | reverse complement strand
GGCAGGCTGGATGCGATGGCCACCGCGCTTACCCACTAGGAGTAACACATGCAACTCAATCCTTCCGAGATCAGCGAACTCATCAAGAGCCGGATTCAGAATCTGGGCGGCAGCGCGGAAGCGCGCACCCAGGGCACGGTGATTTCGGTGACCGACGGCATCTGCCGCATTCATGGCCTCGCCGACGTGATGCAGGGTGAAATGCTGGAGTTTCCGAAGAACACCTTCGGTCTCGCACTGAACCTTGAGCGTGATTCGGTCGGCGCCGTGATTCTGGGTGCCTACGAGCATATTTCCGAAGGCGACACCGTGAAAACTACGGGTCGCATTCTCGAAGTGCCGGTGGGCCCGGAACTGATTGGCCGTGTGGTCAACTCGCTGGGCGAACCGATCGACGGCAATGGCCCGATCAACGCCAAGATGACGGACGTCATCGAAAAAGTGGCGCCGGGCGTGATCGAGCGCAAATCAGTGTCGCAGCCGGTACAGACCGGGCTGAAATCGATCGACGCCATGGTGCCCGTCGGCCGTGGCCAGCGCGAACTGATCATCGGCGATCGCCAGACCGGCAAGACCGCGGTTGCGCTGGACGCGATCATCAACCAGAAGGGCAAGAACCTGTTTTGCATTTACGTCGCGATCGGCCAGAAGGCGTCGTCGATCAAAAACGTGGTGCGCAAGCTTGAAGAACATGGCGCGATGGAATACACCATCGTCGTTGCCGCAACGGCCTCAGAGTCCGCCGCGATGCAGTTCATTGCACCCTACTCCGGCTGCACCATGGGCGAATATTTCCGTGACCGTGGCCAGGATGCACTGATCATTTATGACGACTTGACCAAACAGGCCTGGGCCTATCGTCAGGTTTCGCTGTTGCTGCGCCGTCCGCCCGGCCGTGAAGCCTATCCCGGCGACGTGTTTTATTTGCACTCGCGCTTGCTGGAACGCGCGGCGCGGGTCAATGAAGAATATGTCGAGAAATTTACCAAGGGCGCCGTCAAGGGCAAGACCGGTTCGCTGACCGCGTTGCCGGTGATTGAAACCCAGGCCGGCGACGTGACCGCCTTCGTGCCGACCAACGTGATTTCGATCACCGACGGCCAGATTTTCCTCGAAACCGACTTGTTCAATGCCGGTATCCGTCCCGCGATCAACGCCGGTATTTCGGTGTCGCGCGTCGGCGGCGCTGCGCAGACCAAGGTCATCAAGAAGCTGGGCGGCGGTGTGCGTCTGGCGCTGGCGCAGTATCGCGAACTCGCGGCCTTCGCGCAGTTTGCCTCCGACCTCGACGAAGCCACCCGCAAGCAGCTGGAGCGCGGTCGCCTGGTCACGGAACTGATGAAACAACCGCAGTACGAACCGCTGCAGGTCTGGGAAATGGCGCTGACGCTGTTCGCGGTCAGTGGCGGTTATCTCGACGACGTCGACGTGAAGAAAGCGCTGGCGGCCGAACGTTCGATGCGCGATTACATCAAGGCCAAGTTCGGCGATCTGGTCAAACGCATTGAGGACACCAAAGACCTGTCCAAGGACGACGAAGCCCTGCTGACCACGGCGATCAAGGACTGGAAGCAGAACGGTTCTTACTAAGCCCCTGTTTTTCGTTAAATAATTGTTTAAAATCAAATACTTATAACATGCCTGGCTCGAAGGAAATCCGCACCAAGATCAAGAGCGTGCAAAACACGCGCAAGATCACCAAGGCGATGGAAATGGTCGCGGCCTCGAAAATGCGTCGCGCGCAGGAACGCATGCGCACGTCGCGGCCGTACGGCGAAAAAATCCGCAACGTCGCTGCGCACATCAGCCACGCGAATCCGGAGTATCGCCATCCCTTCCTGGTTTCAAGGGATTCGGTCAAACGCATCGGCTTGATCGTCGTTACCACCGACAAGGGTTTGTGCGGTGGCTTGAATACCAACGTTTTGCGGCTGGCGCTGAACAAGATCAAGGAATGGGAAGCGCTGGGCGAAGAGGTTGAAGTCTGCGCGCTCGGCAACAAGGGCCTGGGTTTCATGCAGCGGCTCGGCGCCAACGTGGTGGCACAAGTCACCGGTCTGGGCGACAAGCCGCAAATGGACAAACTGATCGGCGCGCTGAAGGTGATGCTCGACGGTTACACGCAGGACCGTTTTGACCGGCTGCTGATTGTCTACACCAAGTTCGTCAACACCATGAAGCAGGAACCGGTGGTCGAACAGCTGCTGCCGCTGTCAGGCGATGCACTGGGTACGCCGGAAGGTTCCTGGGATTACATCTACGAGCCGGATGCGAAATCCGTGCTCGACCAGGTGCTGACGCGTTATGTCGAGGCACTGATCTACCAGGGTGTCGCCGAGAACATGGCTTCCGAGCAGTCGGCGCGCATGGTGGCGATGAAGGCGGCCTCGGACAACGCCGGCAAAGTGATAGAAGAATTAACGCTGATTTACAACAAGTCGCGGCAGGCTTCGATTACCAAGGAGCTGTCGGAGATTGTCGCCGGCGCAGCTGCGGTTTGATGCGGCCGCCGATTTTTTGACGATATTCTGATTGTTTGACGAAATTTTGATTTAGGGATTGATCATGAGCCAGGGAAAAATCGTTCAGTGTATTGGCGCGGTGATTGACGTCGAGTTTGCCCGTGACCAGATGCCGCATATTTATGACGCGCTGAAAATGGATGGTACGGAACTGACGCTGGAAGTGCAGCAGCAACTCGGCGACGGCATCGTGCGCACCATTGCGCTGGGTTCCTCCGACGGCATGCGCCGCGGCATGATGGTGACCAACACCAACGCGCCGATCATGGTGCCGGTCGGCCCGAAAACACTGGGACGCATCATGGATGTGCTGGGCCGTCCGATCGACGAAGTCGGCCCCATCGGTGCTGAAAAAACCATGTCCATCCACCGCACGGCGCCGACCTACGAGGAACTGTCGCCGTCGACGGATCTTCTTGAAACGGGGATCAAGGTGATTGACCTGGTCTGTCCGTTTGCCAAGGGCGGCAAGGTTGGGCTGTTCGGCGGCGCCGGTGTCGGCAAGACCGTGAACATGATGGAACTGATCAACAACATCGCCAAGGCGCACTCGGGTCTGTCGGTGTTTGCCGGCGTCGGTGAGCGCACCCGCGAAGGCAATGACTTCTACCACGAGATGATGGATGCCGGCGTCGTCAACAAGGACGACCTGTCGAAATCGAAAGTGGCGATGGTCTACGGCCAGATGAACGAACCGCCGGGCAATCGCCTGCGCGTGGCGCTGACCGGCCTGACCATGGCGGAAGCTTTCCGCGACGAAGGCCGCGACGTGCTGTTTTTCGTTGACAACATTTATCGTTATACCCTGGCCGGTACCGAAGTGTCGGCGCTGCTGGGCCGGATGCCGTCGGCGGTGGGTTACCAGCCGACACTGGCCGAGGAAATGGGCCGTCTGCAGGAACGCATCACCTCGACCAAGACCGGTTCGATCACCTCGATCCAGGCTGTCTATGTGCCGGCGGATGACTTGACCGATCCCTCCCCCGCAACCACCTTCGGCCATCTGGATTCGACCGTGGTGCTGTCGCGCGACATCGCGTCTCTGGGTATTTATCCCGCAGTGGATCCGCTGGATTCGACCTCGCGCCAGCTCGACCCGCATGTCGTCGGTGAAGACCACTACAACACCGCGCGTGCGGTGCAGGCGACGCTGCAGCGTTACAAGGAACTCCGTGACATCATCGCGATTCTGGGCATGGACGAACTGTCACCGGAAGACAAACTGGCGGTGTCGCGTGCACGGAAAATCCAGCGCTTCCTGTCGCAGCCTTTCAGCGTCGCCGAGGTTTTCACTGGCTCGCCGGGCAAATACGTGTCGCTGAAAGACACCATCAAGGGTTTCAAGATGATCGTCAGCGGCGAATGTGATGCCCTGCCGGAACAGGCCTTCTACATGGTCGGCGGCATCGAGGAAGCGTTTGAGAAGGCAAAAACCCTGCAGTAAGGGTAAGAGCAACAGGTAAGTAATGCGGGTTAAGGAAATATAACCATGGCCGAAGCCGTTAATACCATGCACGTCGATGTCGTCAGCGCGGAAGAGCAGATTTACTCCGGCGAGGCGGAGTTTGTCGTGCTGCCCGGCGAAGCGGGCGAACTTGGCATTTATCCGCGCCATACCCCGCTGATCACCCGCATCCGTCCCGGTGAAGTGCGCATCAAGCCGGCGGGTGGCGGTGCCGAGGAATTCATTTTTGTCGCCGGCGGCGTACTCGAAGTGCAGCCAAAGATGGTCACCGTGCTGGCCGATACCGCCATTCGCGGCGCCGATCTCGACGAAGCCAAGGCCACCGAAGCGCTGAAGCAGGCCGAGGAAGCACGCAAAAACGCCCAGGGCAAGCAGGAAGTGGCGACTGTCGAAGCCGAACTGGCAGTGCTGGCGGCGCAACTCGCGGCCATCCGCAAGCTGCGCGGCAAACGCTGATATTTTGACTGCGGATAACACGGGCGGCTTCCAGCCGCCCTTTTTGTTGGCCTTTAACTTTGCCACTGCAGATCGTAAGGCGTGCAAGGTGATGTTTATGCGATAATTTTCCGATGCGCTCCCAAGTCGTCATACTCGCCGCCGGACAGGGCAAACGGATGAATTCCGATTTGCCGAAAGTGTTGCATCCACTAGCCGGCAAACCACTGATCGCCCATGTCGTTGCTGCCGCACGCGCAATCGATGCGGAACAGATTTGTATTGTTCATGGCCATGGCGGTGATTTGGTGCAGGCCGCGCTGTCGGGCAAGGATTTGACCTACGCGCTGCAATCCCCTCAGCGGGGTACCGGCCACGCCTTGCAGCAGGCCTTGCCCAAATTGACCAAGGCGCCACTGACGCTGGTGCTCTACGGCGATGTGCCGCTGGTGCATCCCGAGACCTTGCAGGAATTGCTCAAGGCCGCCGGCAAAGGCGTTGCGATACTGACCGCTGACCTGGATGATCCGGCGGGTTATGGCCGCATCCTGCGCAACAAGGCTGGTCGTGTGACCGGCATCGTCGAACAGAAGGATGCCACTGCTGCGCAACAGCGAATTTGCGAAATCAACAGCGGCATCATGGTGCTGCCTACGGCGCGGCTGGCGAAATGGTTGTCGCAGATCAAGAATAAAAATGCGCAAAAAGAATACTACCTGACCGACGTCATCGCGCTGGCAGTCAAGGATCACGTACCGGTGACGGGCTTCAAGGTGGATGACACCGGTGAAATCCAGGGCGTCAACAGCCGCGCGCAGCTGGCACAACTCGAGCGTACCTATCAATGGCAACAGGCTTCAGAGCTGCTGGATGCCGGAGTCACGCTGGTGGATCCGCTGCGCTTTGACCTGCGCGGCACGCTGGAGTGTGGGCGTGATGTGCAGATCGACATTAATTGCGTATTCGAAGGCGAAATCGTGCTGGGCAACGACGTCAGCATCGGCGCGCATTGCATACTGAAGAATGTGACCATAGCCGAGGGCAGCCGCATCGAACCGTTTTCCCATATTGACGGTGCGCAGATTGACGCTCACTGCCGTATCGGCCCCTATGCGCGTATCCGGCCTGGCACGCAACTGGGGGCGGAAGTGCATGTCGGTAATTTCGTCGAAATCAAGGCCAGCGATATCGGTGACGGCTCCAAGGCCAACCACCTGTCCTATGTCGGTGATGCCAGCGTCGGGCGCAACGTCAACATCGGTGCCGGCACCATTACCTGCAATTACGACGGCGCGGCCAAGCACCGCACGGTGATTGAAGACGATGTACACATCGGCTCCGACGTGCAGCTGGTGGCGCCGGTGCGGGTGGCGCGTGGTTCCACGGTGGGGGCAGGCACGACGCTGTGGAAAGACATTCCGCCCGGGGGGCTGGCGATCAATCCCAAGACCCAGGAATACCGCGCCGGCTGGCAGCGGCCGCGCAAGGCAGCCAAGCGCAAATGAAAATCGGCAAATGAAACCGGGGCGGAACTAGCGCATGTGCGGAATCGTCGGCGCCATCGCGGCGCGCGATGTGGTGCCCATCCTGGTTGAAGGCCTGAAGCGGCTGGAGTACCGGGGCTACGATTCGGCGGGCATCGCCGTGATCAACGGCGAACTGCGGCGCATACGCAGTACCGGGCGGGTCGCGACGCTGGAGCGCATGGCACAAGAGAACCATGTCGCGGGCGACATCGGCATCGCGCATACCCGCTGGGCGACCCATGGCGCACCGTCGGAAAAAAATGCCCACCCGCATGTCTCGGGCGGTGTGTCAGTAGTACATAACGGCATCATCGAAAACCACGACGAACTGCGCGAAAAACTGCGTGGCCTTGGTTATCAATTCGTGTCGGATACCGATACCGAAGTCATTGTTCACCTGGTGAATCTGCATTTGCAGAAAACGGGTGATTTGCTGGCAGCAGTCCAGCAGAGCCTGGGTGAACTGGTCGGCGCTTATGCCATTGCAGCGATCAACGTCACTGATCCGACGCGGCTGGTGGTGGCGCGCATGGGTGCGCCGCTGTTGCTCGGCCTGGGCAAGGGCGAAAATTTTGCGGCCTCGGATGCGTCGGCGCTGGTGCAGGTCACGCAGCGTGTGGTCTATCTGGAAGAAGGCGATTGCGCGGAACTGACGCGTGAACAGGTGCGCATATTCGATGGCGCCGGTAAGGTTGTTGTGCGCCGCGAACAGATTACCGAGCTGACGGCAGAAGCTGTCGAACTCGGACCGTACCGCCACTACATGCAGAAGGAAATCTTCGAGCAGCCGATGGCGGTGGCCAATACGCTGGAAATGGTGACCAGCGCGCGCGCCGTGGTACCGCAGCTCTTCGGTGCAGGCGCAGATAAAATATTTAATAAAATCAATGGGTTGGTGATACTCGCCTGCGGTACCAGCTATCACGCCGGCATGGTTGCACGGTACTGGATCGAGGCGCTTGCCGGTTTGCCGTGCAATGTCGAAATCGCCAGTGAGTATCGTTATCGCGAACCGGTGAACGATCCGGATACGCTGGTGGTGACCCTGTCGCAATCCGGAGAAACCGCGGATACGCTGGCTGCCCTGCAGTACGCCAAAGCGCGCGGCCATCGCTACAGCCTGAGCATCTGCAATGCGCCGGAATCGGCGCTGGTGCGCGCGTCCGAACTGCGTTTCCTGACGCGTGCCGGGCCGGAAATCGGTGTGGCATCGACCAAGGCCTTCACCACGCAGCTGGCCGCACTGGTGCTGCTGAGCATGGCGCTGGCCAAAAAACGTGGACGACTGACCGCAGAGCACGAAGCGGAGCTCCTGCATGCATTGCGCCACCTGCCGGCGGCGCTGACCGAGGTGCTGCAGATCGAACCGGCGATCGTGAAATGGGCGGAAATTTTCGCCGGCAAGGAACACATGCTGTTCCTCGGTCGCGGCATTCACTACCCGATTGCCATGGAAGGCGCGCTGAAGATGAAGGAAATCACCTACATCCACGCCGAGGCCTATGCCGCCGGCGAGCTTAAACACGGACCGCTGGCACTGGTCGACCGCAACATGCCAGTGGTGGTGGTCGCGCCCAGAGATGCGCTGCTGGAAAAACTCAAATCAAATCTGCAGGAAGTGCGTGCGCGCGGCGGCGAGTTGTATGTGCTCGCTGACCAGGACACGCGCATTGCCGCCAGTGATGGCGTGCAGGTGATTTCGATGCCCGGACATGCCGGCCTGCTGTCACCAATCCTGCACACGGTGCCGCTGCAACTGCTGGCCTATCACACGGCGCTGCGCCGTGGCACCGACGTCGACAAACCGCGCAACCTCGCCAAGTCCGTCACTGTCGAGTAAGGGATTACATTTTGATGTTGAGTGTTGGCGCCGCGGCCTTTGCCGTCAGCGCAAGGCGGTTTCGCTGCGTACTTTTTGCACCAGCTCTTCAACAACCGTCATAACGCCATTCAGCGATTCAACCATGTTGCCGGATGTCAGGTAACGGCCATTGACCACCAGCGAGGGTGTGCCGGTAACGCTGTAAGCCCGGGTCAGCCTGGCGGCTTCTTCCACTTTGCGCTGTACCGCGGCGGAACCGTAAGCCTCGTCCCAGTGCCCGCGGGCGATACCATTGCGCACCGCCCATTCGGACATCACTTCGGATTTGCTCATAGCCAGTTCTTCGACGTGATAACTGTAGTAGACGCGCTGGTGCAGTCGTTCCACCTCGCCCAGGGCTTCCAGCGTGTAATAAATGCGTGCATGCGGCGCCCAGTTGTCGCGCAGCACTGCCGGGATGCGGCGCACCGTGACGTCGGCGGGTTTTCGACTGATCCAGCGTTCCAGTGCCGGCTGCAGGTTGTAGCAATGCGGGCAGCCGTACCAGAAAAAATCGATGACTTCGATGCCGTTCGTGATGCTAACCGGCTGCGGCTTGATGACCCGGTACTCGATGTCGGCACGGATGGGGCGCTGCCCCTCGGCGGGCTGTTGTGCCGTGCTGCTTCCGCTGAAAAAGACCAGCAGCGCGAGCACGCAGGCGAAGTTCGCCGGCGCCCGCAGCATGCTTACTTCGCCCCTTTGCTCTTGCGTGCTTCGGCGATCAGGCCGTCAACGACCTGGAAAAAGCGGTCGTAATCGACACTGCGATCTGCTTTCAGCGTCCGCGACGGCGCAGTGAGATATTTGCCGTCGACGACCAGTGCCGGCGTGCCGGGGATGTCATATTTGCGGGTCAGCTCGATTGAGCGCTGGGTACGGCCGTTGATGCCGAAGGAATTGTAGACATCGGCGAATTTCTTGCGGTCCACGCCTTTGGTTGCGGCCCAATCAAAAATCGCCTCGGCATTGACCAGCGGCGCACGCTGTCTGTGCAGCGTGGCGAACATTTCCTGGTGCAGCTTGTCGACCAGGCCCATGGTTTCAATGGTGTAGTACGCCTTGGTCAGCGGAATCCACGAATCCTGGAATACCGCAGGTATGCGCTTGAATTCGACATCGGCCGGTTTGCGCTTGAGCCAGGCTTCCAGCGACGGCTGCAGGTTGTTGCAATGTGGGCAGCCGTACCAGAAAAACTCCAGCACTTCGATTTTGTTGCCGCTTTCAGTGGGTTGCGGCGGTTTGACCACGGAATAATCTTTGCCGGCGGTCAATTGGGCATGGGCGGTGGCGAAACACAGGCTGAGGCCGACAGCCAGCAGAATGCGGCGGAAAAAACGGGGTGATTGCATGACGGACTCCAGTGGACGGCGTTATTCAGTAAACGGCGCAGTAAACAGCGTTACTTATCGGCGTCGCGCACTTTGATCAGCGTGGTGTCGATGCCGTTCTTCTTCAGAGTGTCGCGGGTGCGGTTCAGTTCCTCGACATTGCCGTAAGGACCGATGCGCACGC